>JAYEGN010000133.1:0-11869 GCA_034659115.1 Campylobacterota bacterium | reverse complement strand
CCTATAATATTTAACACTTCAATATCCATTTTAGAAAAAGCAAAAACTTTTTTAGCCAAGTCCTTAAGACTTGCACCTATGTGATAAGCTATAGTATCGTCTATGATCAAAAATCTATCATGATGTTTGTTTGAAATTTTTATTTGTAAGTTTTTATATTGAGTATTGTATTTTTCTATATCAAGCTTTAGTTTCTTTGAAATACTTTTAGTCCAGATTATAAAGTTTATATTTGGATGTTTACTCAAAATAGTTAGCACTGATTCATCTATATAGTTATCTATAATGGTTACATCATTCTTGGCGCTTTTTATTAAATCATTTATAAATACATAGGCATCAAAAATCTGTCCATCGTAGAAAATGCCTTGTTTTACTTCTAAAGTGCTGTTCTTTATATGCGACTTTACTTCTTGCATATCAGTTTCTAAATTTAATAATCTTTGCTCTGTTATTTTATGAGTATTTATAGCATATCCATTTGAGATATACTCTTTAAGAACTCTTGTTGACCACTGACGAAATTTTGTTGCTTTTTTACTATTTGCTCTATACCCAATAGAGATAATTACATCCAAATTATAATGAGATACATCTCTACTAACTTCTCTATTGCCCTCTTTTTGAACTATCCGGAATTTCCGGATAGTTGATTTCTCAAGCAGTTCTTCCTCTTTATATATAGCTTTTATATGCTCATTAATTGTCCTAACATCTTTATCAAAAAGTTCTGCTATTTGTTTTTGTGTAAGCCAGATTGTTTCGTTTTTAATAGAAACAGCTATCTCTATTTCACCGTTATTATATTTAATCAAATCACTCATATGTAAATCCTAACTGAACTTGGTATATTTATTTTCATCTATTGTAATCTCTCCACAATACTACTCTACACACCAAACTCTCGCACAATCAAATCAAAAGACTGCTTACTAACACTAAACTCTTTAGCATATCTAGGAAAGTTTTTCAATGCACTTTTAACATCATCTATAATATCCTGAGCATCTCTAATGTTGTGTTTTTTAGCTAACTCTAGCAAATGTTCCTCACTTGGATTTTTCCCATCTCCTAAGTAAGTTGTGCTATGTTCTCCACCTGGTCCATATGAAAAAGTCAAATCATATGCAGGAGCCAATTTCCAATTGTACTTATCATCTAGTAAAAAGGAGAAGTTTTTGGCATGGTCATCACGGTTATGTGCAAACAGATTAAAACATGCTAAACGATAGATCTTATGAACTTCATATATATCCTTACACAAGTGAAATGTCAAAGTAAGTAAATCATCATAATCCAATACTGGCATTCTAAAGTCGCTATGAGTAAGTCCAGCTACTGAATGCATATGAACTCTTTCATCCTTCACTCTATCAAATCTTTGTATAGCAAAGTAAGTCCCATCTTTTCCATGAAGTAGTTTTGTATCAGGCATATCAATCTTAGCATTTTTTGCCATTAAGGAGTAAATGTATTCTATTTTTCCTATATCTTTAGTATCATCTGAAGAAGCAAATTTTACCATGTAGTGAGCAAACCCATCTTGAAGTTTTTGAGAACCTGAAATAATATTTTGATTTTTATCTAGCTGTATCATAGCCTTAGGTCTAGCACCAGCACTAGAGCCTCCAAGCTCTAAAAACTTCTCAATGTGACTATGGCTATCTTCTTTAAGTATTTGCATAGAGTTTTTAGCAAGCATATCTAAAACTAAATCTTTAGAGTCATTGTTCATATCCACTATAGCAGGCATATAGCTTAAGGCTCCTACCCCATATTTACCGATATATCCCAACCTGTCTAAAGGGTTAATATCTCTATATTTTATACCTTTTTTTAAAAAAAACCTATCAAGGAGCAATCTTCCCCATCCATCAGGTAAACTATCTCCAAACAGACCGAATAGTCCCTCAAAAACATCATCATCACAAACGAAAACACCACTCTTTAAAGGTAACTTATATGGAGAAAGTTCTATGCCACTTTTTAAAAACTTCTTGCTATATTCAAAATAAATCACCTTATCTTTGTATGCTAGCTTGCCTACTAAAAACTTTTTGGAGTATATGTTCAAAAGGACATCAACAGAGTTTATCATCTTATGCTACCCCGTTTTTTAATATACTTCTCTTTAGTGTTTATTATATCATCTATTGAATTTATAGTAGGTTTTGTTGCATTTGCAATATTTACAAAATCATCTAAACACTCCAAAATAAACGCTAACTTTAGTAAGGATTCGAGAGAAATCTGACCGCTAGATTCAAATCTTTTCAAACTTCCAAGAGTAACGCCACTTCGTTTTGAAAGTCCATCTTGAGTTAAATTTAAAAAGAGTCTTTTTTGTTTAAATTTTGTCTTTAATTGTTCCATCATAGAAAGTGGTGTGCTTATATTTATATCTAACATATTATCTCTTAGTTGTTATTTTAGATAGTATATCTTATATAGTAGCTGTTGTCAAATTTAATATTAATCACTTATTGCTATTTTATCTGTATGGTTTCTATATACTTTAAAGTATTATTGACTATATTTATAAGTTCTTTAGTATACAGCAAAACTTCCTCAAAAACTTCCACTAAATCATCCTCGATATACTCATGCGCGATGGTATTTCTGACATCTTTCATAATTCTTAGCATCTCTATATCATCAAAAAGTTCTCTTTTATGTGCATTATTTACTACATCTACTAAGGTACCTTGATTTTCAAACTCAAACTCATCGAGTGTTCTAAAAATCTTTCTTATTAAAAAATCAATCCCTCTACTATACCTACTACATAAAGTTTCAAACTTACCAAATTCATCAATCTCATAACTTTCTTTGAGTCCTATAAGCTTGCACTCATCATAAGATATAACTATCCATGCTAACTGTTTTTTTAGTAGCTCATTATCAAGTTCTAGTTTTTTCGTTATCATAACAAGACAGCCTTTTGAAAAATCAGTTTTGTAAAATGGTTTTTAAATGTTCCATCATCTAGGACTATATCTAGTTTTTGTTCTCCAAAAACTTCAAAAAAAGCGATTCTAAGTAATCTTAAATCTTTCTTTTTAAGCTTCTTAGATACAACAAGCAAATCGATATCTCCACCCTTTTTATCATCATCTATTCTACTTCCAAAAAGGTATAATTTTGCTTCACTTGACAATGTTCTAAGTCTATTTTTCAGTAAATCAACTTCAGTATTTAACAATCTCATCTGCTAATCTTCCTTTTTTATTATCTAGCATTATAACCAATCATCTATACATTTTTATTTTAATATTTCATAAACCCTATCTTCACTCTTCATCTGAATTGTAAATTCTACTCGTCTTGCTTTTTCTATGTTTTGTAACTTAGAAAATGCCATACCATTAGCTCTAAAATGTTTCTCAAGCCATTGTCTGTTTTGTTTTACACTCTCATCTTCTAAGCTGTAACAGTAAGATAGAACTTCATAGGCTCTATTTTGAGAGAGTTGCATGTTATTTAGATATATCTCTTTTTTTGATGTAGTACTTTGCCATTTATCGGAGGTATGCCCCTCAACCCTTAACTCTTGTATATCATCTTTAAATTCTGAGGAAATCAAAATATTTATATATCTTGAAAAAAAATGCTCTAAAATTATCTTAAATTCATCTTTTATATCACTCTTAGAGACCTCAAAAAGAACCTCTGGCGAAGAAAAAACAACGCTATTATCTTTAGTGATAGTAGCATTCCAGCCTTGTAGATCATTTTCAAACTCTGCGTATAGTGCTTCATTAAGGTTTGCTTTTGTATCTCTATATGCAACTGCAACATCTTTCATCTCTTGTTTCTCAGACTCAACCTCTATCATAAAACTAATAGCTATAAATAGAAAAACAAGCATTAATCCAGACATCATGTCTGATATACTTATCCACTCGTTATTCATCTTGAGATTTACTTTTGAACTTTTGAAAGATTGAAAGTATTGTAGATACGCTCATGCCAACTATTGAGGTGAAAAATGCTGTTTTAAGTCCTACTAAAATTTCATTGACGCTATTTATAATATCATCTGGATTAAAAGCTTGCAAACCTATAAATATACCTACAAAAGTACCTAAAACACCAACACTCACGATCTGACTCTTCAAATCTTTGCCTGTTTTTTGATCAAGAAATCCAAGTATAAAGATTATTATCACAAATATAATGTTTATTGGATCAAGCAAAACATCTTCAATTGAAGAAGATAAATCAGCATCTTTATCTTTAGCAATGTTACAAATCCCAAGAGTTAAGTTGGCTCTGTTGGAGGAGATTATATTTTTACTAATTCCATCAATATCTACTAGCTCATCTATACTTTTAAAACATCGGTTAAGCTCTCTATATTTTATAATCTTTTGAGATTTTGCTTTACCTATGCCGTTGAGCTTTAAAAGTTCATCAGCTGTAGCATTGTTTAAATCAACTTGTGCAAAGAGGTATGAAAAGCTAAATAAAAATAGTATGATATATTTTAAAATGTTACTATCCTTTTATAAATCTTGCGATACCTTTTACTAAAGATAACTCATTTATATTTTTAAAACAATGCCCTTTTTTAAACTTTATAAATTATACTTAAAAAACTAAAATTTAACAACTTTTATCTTTTTTAATAAGAAGATGATGTTGAGTGGTTTGTTTTTCTGGGGAGATTGTAGATACGAATGTTCCAGATGTTCATAAACTTAGATACCACTCATACATCATCTTAACCCCATCTTCAAGCTCAACCTTATGTCTCCAGCCCATATTATTTAGCTTCGATGAGTCTGTCCTTTTTAGCAGAGTACCATCTGGTTTATCTGTGTTAAAATACAACTCTCCATTAAATCCCACTACATCTTTTACAAGGTAAGCCAACTCTTTTATAGAGATATCAATACCTGTTCCTATATTTATATGAGAGTTACGAACCTCATCTTCAAATGTTAAGTTATTAAGATCTAGTTTTTCATCTATAGTATCTACAAAATCTCTATTTTGCATAACAAACACACATGCATCTGCCATATCTTCGCTCCATAAAAATTCTCGTCTTGGTTTTCCACTTCCCCAAATTTCTACCTTAGAAGCATCTACACCAAATCCCAACAGATACTCTTTGGCTTCTTTTATACTCTCTACATGTAGATCTTTTACAACCTCATCATATCTTCTCTCATTTAAAAGTTTTGCTAAATGTATTTTTTTTATCATCGCTGGCAGTACATGTGATGTTTCTAGGTCAAAATTATCGTTTGGACCATAAAGATTTGTTGGCATTACAGAGATGAAATTTGTTCCATATTGTATATTGTAGCTTTCACACATTCTTATACCTGCTATCTTTGCTATAGCATAAGGCTCATTTGTGTATTCCAGAGGAGATGTTAAGAGGTACTCCTCTTTCATAGGCTGAGGAGAGTTTTTAGGGTATATACATGTACTCCCCAAAAAGAGTAGTTTCTTGACTCCATGCAGATAACTTTGATGTATTACATTGTTTTGAATCTCTAGATTACTATATATAAAATCTGCTCTATAATTATTGTTTGCTATGATACCACCCACCAAGGCAGCAGCTAAAAAAACATACTCCGGTTTTTCTTGAGTAAAAAAATCAGCTACAGCTCTTTGATCTGTTAGTTCAAGCTCTTTATGGGTTCTGTATACAAAATTAGTATAACCCTTAGTTTTTAAGTTCTTTACTATAGCACTACCAACTAAACCCAGATGCCCTGCTATAAATATTTTAGATTTTTTATCCATATCTTCTACTCTCTGACTCTTAAAAATATAGGAAATCTAGGATTACCTTTAGATGTTAATCCATAATATTTAAAAGTAATTATCTCTCCTATATCTGGTGGAACTGCTCTTTGATGTTCACTCAGACCACTACCTATCTTTATAACTTGCATATTCTTCATTCTACAGGAGAGTGAACCTACCATCCCTTCATATCTACCTCGTCCCTTGTTGTATCCAACAATTTCACATTCAGCATCTATGTAACTTTTCATCTTTAATGCACTGTTGCCTCTACCCGTATAGTAGGGCAAACTTCCATCACGAACAACTACACCCTCTCCACCTTTGCCCTCAACACTTTTTAAAAACTTATCTAAATCTTTTTTATCTTTTATTTTTATCTGCTGTATCTTTTTGAGATATTTACTAGTTTTTACCATCTTAAGTCTATGAGTTAAGTTTCCATCCGCCGATGGAACTTCAAAAACATTATAAGTTAAATTTTTCCACCCTACATGTGCTTGCTTACGATTTACAATAGAAACGATATTTGCAAAATCAGCTCTTTTACTCCAAAGCTCTCCATCGAGTTTATGTTTAGGAAAATCTTTTGTAAAAAAAGAGGGTGAAGAAAAAACTTTTCCTGAGCGACTTATAAGCTTTTCTCCATCCCAATAAGCTCTAACACCATCAAGTTTTTCACTCATATACCAAGAGGTAACATCTGAATCTTCATTGTAGTTGTTTAAAAGCAATAACTCAGGTTTCTGAGCAAACAGTGACGAACATAAAAAAAATAAAATAACAAAAAAATTCATATCAGCATCATATCTTAAGTTTATAAATTTTTGCATGTGGAGTTGTCATGATCTGTTGAAAAAGAGTTTCATTATACTCCTCTAGCACCATTAGCTGTATATATAGTGAGTTATAGCTTTTCTCATCTAAAATCAAAAAAGTGTTGTAAGCAGACATATATATAAGATTTAATTTTCCACTAAAATCTATCGGCTGCACATGCTTTTGAAATTGTAAATCTTTTGTGTATGATGTTCTTACTACCCTTCTTAAACTTACTTTTTCCTTACCAATATTCACACTATTATCATCTTTATTAAATAATATTCCTCTTCCAAGGTTTATAGATTTTTCACCATCTTTAAAGTTTTTACTAATAAAGAAAAATGGAGCCTTCCCTTTCTTGCCACTCATAAGATCTATATTTGAAAAAATATTTACAGTTGGGTATATACTCAACATTCTATGAGGTAGATAAAAGTAAATATCTCTTGTTTTATCTGGTAGCTTCATATCATCACTATCTAAAAACACCAACAAGTCATCTGTATCATCAAAACCATAATCAAGAGTTATCTGCTCTATATTTGAACCCTTCTTAGGTTTTTTAGATTCTGTATATTCAACATCAAGTCTAGCCATTTTAGCAGCTACTTCTTGCTGTGAAGTCAGCATAAAACTTACTGGAAAATTCACGCTTCCACTATGTTTTCCACCATCTGAGAGTGTTTTCACATCACTATAGTATCGTAAAGGATAGCCATAATCCCACCATCCAACTACATAATCCTCTCTATCTGCTATTGTTTTTAAACTATCTAGCATCTTGACCTCACCTGCATTAAAAACAGTTGGAACTCTATATAGATCTATATGCTTATAGTTTGGATATAAAATAGCTAGTGTAAAAGCCACCATGCTTAAATATTTTAACTTCTTAGTTGGCATTTTTAATGAGAGCTCAGTGATTAAAAAAGCGACTCCAAAAGCCAAGATTGGAACAGCATATATTGTAAATCTTAATCCTCCAACGCTAGCTAAAAATCCAAGCCCTATCATGGGAAGACCAATAAGCATAATTTTATGTCTATAAACTAAGTACAGATATCCAATTATCGAAAAAACGAATGTTACAGTATGTCCACTAATCCTATTTGCAAAAGTTTCAAATGGAATCTGTCCAGCTTCGCGAATAGTCTGCATAACACTGTAAAAATGAAGATTCAATCCACTGCTAGAGCTTATTATCGCATCTTTAAACACATAGAGTTTCAGCCTTTCCCATATGGGGTCAAGGCCACCAGTGATAAAAAATGCTACTATAGCGATAGCAAAAATATGATATATATATTTTTGAAATTGCTCCAATCTAAAGATTAAAAATATTCCAATAACAACAGGAAAGCGTATAAATCCATCTATATTTAGCATAGCCAACAGCATTAGAGTTAGAAGCTTATAGTTATAAAGATTTTTTCTATCCCAGATTAAAGTATAAAGTAAAATTAACCCAAAAAATGAAAACTCCAAGGCATAACTTTGAGGATACCACCATCTGTATACCAAGATATCAAGTGCTGTGATTAAAAGGTATCTGTCTTGATGTGTACGAATTGCCCAGATAATGGACCAAAGTAAAAACATCGGCAAGACAATATTTAACATGTCTGTATCATAATAACCAACCATAGTGCGATTATAATAACTCCACGCAATAGATGCCAAAAGAGCAGTGATAAAACCAAGCTCCAAATTATCAATACTTTTAGCGATTAGTATTATAGGGATAACGACCAAAGAACTTAAAAAAACCGGCATAAACAGAATAATGGTTTCAAAAGAAAAAGGTAGCAAATATGCAAAAAATGCAGTAAGCTGTGCGGTTGCACTACCGGTAGGAGAAAGATCATTTTCCTGACTTACACCACTAAGAAGATCTCTAGCACCTTCTGCCCAGTAGTATCCATCATTGGTATTTATCATAAATTGAGCATTAAACATAAATGGCTCATACCCACTAAACTGATAAATCCAAATCATTCGCAAGGCTACTGAAAAGATAAAAGCGATAGCCATAAAACCTATAGTTAATTTTGTATCTGATGATATTTTATTCAATTTTTAATCTCTCTAATTTTTTTTCATACTCTTTAATATCTTGTATTTTATCATATTTTATAGCACCTTTTAAAAGTAAAGTATATTTTTTTCTCAATTCATCTATAATTAAATCTTTTTTTTGAGTCTTTAAACTTAAAAGTTTTTCAAGTGCCTTTACTCTAAATCTATCCATCCCCCAAAACTTCATACTTAACTGATCTTTGTCGCCACCATACTTTGTGATAAGTTTTTTATCGATAAGTCCTATCTTATGATTTAATGCAACTCGAAGCCATAAATCATAATCTTCACATACCTCTAAACCCTCATCAAACACTCCCACATGTGAAAGTAAATCTTTATGCATCATAGTAGCAGATGGAGCGATAATGCAGTGAGACAAACACCTCTCAAATATATATCCACCATATTTTTTAAACTTCTTAGGAACTTGAACCTCTTTGGCATTTCGTACCCAGTTCTCATCTGTGTAGCTTATAAGTATGTTTGGGTGTTGTTTGTGAAACTCTACATGTTCAAGCAGTTTATCTTTATGCCATTGATCATCAGAGTCTAAAAATGCTATATATTCATATGTGGAACTCTCAATACCAAGATTTCTAGCACCTGAAACTCCCATATTATCTTGATATATATATTTCACATGTGGATAGTCTATCTGGATTTTCGATGTATCATCGGTGGAGCCATCATCTATAATAATAATCTCTTTAGATTTGTAAGTTTGTGCTAAAACAGAACCAATTGCCCTTTTTAAAGTATCATATCGATTATATGTCGGGATAACAACAGATATATTCATTGCTGCTCCAGTTTGTGTTGAGTCTAATTAGGATAAAACTGAGTAGATGTAGATTTGTAGTATTTTTAAATAAAAAACTGAAAAACCCCTACAGGAGGGGTTTTAAGTGATTAAAGTGGAGTAACATTCTCCGCTTGAGGTCCTTTTTGACCTTCACCTACTTCAAATGTAACTTTTTGCCCTTCAGCAAGAGAAACACGACCACCGCCAGTGTGGTTTACTTGACGAAAATGTACAAATACATCTTTCCCGCCATTATCTTGTTGAATAAATCCATAACCTTTTTCTTCGTTGAACCATTTAACTGATCCGTCTAGTAATTCTGCCATTGTAATACCTCTGTGTATAAAATTTACTTCATTTATGAAGTGGAGTCAAAAATTTGGTGGAGTCTTTAGGGTCACAATTGAGCAAAATACAAAATCACACACTAAAGATGAACTCGATCCTCATCTTTTATCGCCAAAAGTATATCTTAATTTTCTTAAAAACAGAAATAAATATAGAAATTTTAATTTATTTGCTATTATGTCGATGTATTATTGTTACTAACTACTAATTAAAGGATTTATTATGGAAATTTCATCAAATATGCCAAATGTTAATGCAAAGCAAACTTCTTCAGCCATAAGAACAAACTTTACTCAAAAACTCTCTAAGGATGAGGCTGTTGAAATAAGAGAACAGATTTCTCAAAATGCTCAAGATATTATGTTTAAATCAACAACAATCCAATCAAATGCGATGGATAAAAAAGATGATTTTGCAAGTTTATATCAAGATTTTCAAGGTTTTTTAAGTGACATAGGTTACTCAGGAAAGCCTATCGCTGAACTCTCACAAACAGAAGCTGCAGAACTTGTAAGTGAAGATGGACTATTTGGAATAAAACAAACATCTGAACGCATAGCAAATTTTGTGATTAATGGCTCTGGTGGTGACGAAGATATGATGCGTGCAGGGAGAGAAGGTATGCTTCGTGGATTCAAAGAAGCTGAGCAGATGTGGGGTGGAGAACTTCCTGAAATATCTCAAAAAACTATGCAAGCTGCTATAGAGATGGTAGATAAAGCTATGTATGACCTAGGTTTTTCTATTATGGATCAAGAGGCCTGATTTTTAGAGGTTCCCTATATATACTGCGATAATATAGAACCCTCTTCTTGAGGTGAGTGTTCATCATCTTTAGAGTTTACAGAGAGTGAACTGTATGTTTCTTGCCCTAAGAGTTTTTCTTGGGTCTCACGAGCGAGTTGCTGTTGTGCTTTTTGCATCATAACCATTGCACTTGATGCAACAGCCATATCTTGAGAGCTTGGGTTAGCTGGTGCTAAGGCAGAGGCTATAACAGCTTGAGCATTTGTGATTGTTTCTTGTGGAGTTGAACCTGTTTGAAAACTGATTGATACTTCACCACCAATAGCATACATTTTACCATCTGGACCTTGTTGATAAGTGTAGGTTGCAGCACCTGTTGCGGCACCACCACTTTTATGAGCGGCTTCATGTGCCTTGACTTCTGCATCTCTTGATTGAAGATCCAACACTAAGCGTTTTTCATCTTCGCTTAGCTTATCGATAGGGTTAGTTTTTGAAACTTCTTTGTCTTTCTTTTCTTTTTCTAATGTTTTTTCGTTCTCATGTTTAGAAACTATCTTATCGTTATCTTCATAAACCAACATCTCTTTATCGTTTAGTTTTATCGCATAACTTGAGCTGATATCATACCTATAACTTGATCCTACATCCATAATATCAATTATACTCCTAGAAAAATTAAATATTGCTGTTAATTTTGATATGATGTCAATAAATCAAAGGCTGAACTATGAAATTTGAATTAAAAGAAGATTATATAGAGTTGTTTAAACTTTTAAAAGTTTTAGACTTAGTAGATAGTGGAGCACATGCTAAGATGCTTATAGCAGATGGCTATGTTCAAAGAAATGGTGAAGTTGAGCTTAGAAAAAGAGCCAAAATAGTTTCTGGTGATATTATCGAAATAGCAGAAGTAGTGATAGAGGTTAAGTAATGAAAACTGTTTTATTTTTACTTTTATTTTTTACTTTTATCTATGGGGAGATCTCAGTAGAATCAAAATCCTTAAAAGAACTACAAACAATGTTTTTAAAATTAGATATTGACTCTAAAGATTTAGATTTAGATAAGGCGATAAAAGCTATCAAGCAAGCAAGAAAAAAATATCCACTTGATGCTAAGTTAAAAATGGTAGATATGGAACTAGAACATAAACGAGCCAACAGGTCCTTTAAGTCTACAAAAAACTCAAACGATGAAAGCTCTGAGAAGTTACTTGAAAGGATTGAAAACGAAAGATAGTTTAGAAGCACTTGTTGATACTAAAACCTTTTTTTAGATTATACTCTAGCATAAAGCGATGGA
>JAYEGN010000132.1:0-11904 GCA_034659115.1 Campylobacterota bacterium | reverse complement strand
TCTTAGGAAAGCGAAAAAGGATTTTCTGAAGTTTGAAAAAAAGAGTTACAGGAAACTAACAAAACAGATAAAGCAAAAAGAACTTCTAGAAATTCAGTTTTTTAGTGTACAGGAGGAGCTAGAAAAAGAGTATCTATCAAAAAAAGATATATCATCAAAAATGGAGCTAAGGCAAAAAGATATCCAAGAGCTAAAAACACAAATAAACCAAAAAGAAAAAAATAATAAAGACCTAAAGTCTCAAGTAGATAAAGAGAAGAAAAAATATTCAGAACAAAAAGAGGAAAATGAACTTTTACTCACTCAGCTTTTTAGTGTACAAGAGGAGCTAGAGAGATACTATTTAAAATCTTTAGAGCCAAAGAAAAAAGTACTTAAGAATAATGGTGCTGTTAATAAAATAAAAAGACAACTAAAATACAAAATAGGTAAAAAAGCACTATCAAAACAAAATTCATTTTTTGGAAAAATATTATTGCCTATCTCGTTAATTATAGTCTATCTAAAGCACAAAGAAGATAAAGAGTATCTTAAGGAGTTTAGTTATTATGATGATTATTTTGAAGCTAGAAGATTAAAGAGTGGTTTAGAATATACTATAGGTCAAAATATAAAAAAAGATGCAAGCGGTATCTTTGGGGTGTTTAAGTTACCTTTTGTTGTATCTAATACTATCAAAGAATTTAAAAATAAGTAGCTAATATGATAGAAAATCTAAATAAGATAACGACTATGATAGATATCTTTGGTATAGATGAGACTATACTTATAAATAGTGATATAGATATATGGTCAAAAAATTTTGGTGATGATATGCAAGTACACTTTGTAAATACAAATCAAAAAGTGATAAAATCTATAGATGATATATCATTATCATCTAAAAATTGGACACAGTATAGTGATATGATAAACTCATCATCAAATGTCTCAAGATACAATACTTATTCAAATCCATCTTTGGATGGACAGGTAGATAGCTCTATAGTATCACATCTATGGACGAATATCAAAAAACTAAATTCAAAAGATATAGATACTATATCTTTTGAGAGTTTTATCTCTTCAAATTGTAAGTTAGATAGTACAAAGATGTTGGTTATAGACTCACTTGATGGGATGGATATAGTAGCCGATACAGATATAAAAGTACTTGGGGTAGATATAGTCTCTATACGACTTATAAATACAGATGATCAAAGACTACTAGCTTTATCAAAAAGTATATTTGATACTAAGATGCTATCTCTTGGATACAAAGTGATATCTTGTAAGCCAGAGTATCATCCAGATATATATATAGTGGTATATATATATAACTATAAAAGTAGAAGTATAGATTCTAGTAAAAGTTTAAAAGAGTTGACTTCTCAAAATTCAAACTTCACTTCAAAAATAAAAGAGCTCGAAGATGGTATATCTAAAGAGAGAAGTGCTAAAGAGTCTAAAGAGCAAGAGGTATCAAAACTCAAAAATGAACTAGAGACAAAAACAAAAGAGCTGCAGCAAAACCTAGAACAAGAGAAGCAAACTTTAGAAAAAGTACAGCAGGAAAAAACAATACTTGGACAAGAGAAAGAGACTGCACAAAAAGAGAATGAATCTCAAAAGAGTGAATTACAAAAACAGATACAAGAGCAATTACTATTAGAGCAGAAAGTAAAAGCTTTAGAAGAACAAGAGTTAAAGCTAGAAACCATACTTGAAAAACAAGAAGCTAATTTTAAAAAATATAATATAGATAAACCGTACTTTGACACATTAAAAAAAGAAATTATAGATAAAGTAAGATACTTTTCTGCAAATAGTTCAAAGCAAATAGAGGCATTTATGAGTTTAGAAAACTATTTACTTAGTGGAAAACAACCATTGAATTTTCACGGTTGGCCTATAAGTCCAGATATTGCTTTGTTTCTCATAGAAAAGATTGAACTAAATAATTATGATCTGGTAATGGAGTTTGGAAGTGGTACATCTACAATACTCTTTGCCAATGCACTGAAAAATAAGCGTAAAAAATCTAAAAATAGTAAAAAAATAAGGCAAGTATCCTTTGATCATAATGAAAAGTATTATAATCAGACACGAAAGAGCTTGAAAAGTAATAAACTGCTAAAAGGTGTAGAACTAATTCATGCTCCCCTTGAGGAGTGCAAGTTAAACGAAGAGATGTTCATGTATTACAGTTGTAGAGAGAAGTTTCAAGAACTAAAAGATGATGAAAGTATTCAAAGTATTCTTGTTTTAGTGGATGGTCCTCCTGGAGCAACAGGTCCTTTAGCTAGGTTTCCTGCACTATCTTACTTACTAGAGGCATTTAAAGGTAAGAGGATTCATCTTGTTTTAGATGATTACAATAGAGAAGAAGAGAAAAACATTGCAAAAAAATGGGAACAATCATTAGAAAAAATGAGTATGTCATTTATATCAGAGAGTATCCCTAGTGAAAAAGGGTTGTACTTTTGTCAAATAAATTAAGGTTGAATAATGAGTTTAATTAAAGAAGCTGCAAGGCTGTTTAAAGAAAAAAAATATAAAGAAGCTCACCAGTTATATATACAAGCTGGAAAAAAGTATGGGAAATCAATATTTCAATATCAGATTTCAAAATGTGAAAGATTAACTAAACAAAACAATGATAATATCAATATTGAGACTAATTTAAGTATACGAGATAATTCTAGCATAATAAATTCATCCAATGTGCTTGATGAATATTTTGATAATATTTATGTTGTAAACTTAAAGCATAAAGTATCTGATAGATTAAAAGTGTCTCAACACTTAAAAGAGCATAATATTAATTTTGAAATTTTTGAAGCAACTAATGGATATGTTGGCGAACCTCTCACAAAATGGAATGAATATAAAAAACGCCCATTAGGTACATTCAAAAGAAATACTCATTATAAAGATAAAGAGATAAAATTTAATAAATCATATATTGAATCTCCAGGTGCGATTGGATATATATACACTTATATTCGAATTTTGGAAGATGCCAAGCTACAGGGGTATAATCGTTTTTTAATACTTGAGGATGATATACTTTTATGTAATAATTTTGAAATTAAATTCAAAGTATTTATAGAGGGTATTGATAAAAATTGGAAGATACTTCAACTTGGAGCATCACAATATGGATGGAGTAGTGTAGATACACAAACAGCTATAAGTGATGGGTATTATCTACCTCGTACAATGGATACAAAAGGGTCTTATGCTATTGCATTTGACTTAAGTATTGTTGATGAAGTTTTAGAAGAACAAAAAGCATTTGAGGCACCATTTGATCACATACCGATGGGTGAATTATACGAGAGACACTTAAACAAATGTTTTGTTGCATTCCCACATATTATTTTACCTGATGTAAGTGAAAGCAGTATTCGTGGGGGAAGGTGTCAATATACTCATAGTAAAAGAATGAAGTGGCCTCTAGAGAATTATGATTATCCACTATATAAGCCTAGTATTGCAGTAATCCTTACAAGTAAAAATAATCTTAAGTATTATTCCGAATTTTCAAATATAAAAGACTTACCTTTTAATTTACGATTATATTTTAACTCTTCAGATGGAATAAGGGTATTACATAATAAAGAATTATTAGATTTAGATATAAATTTAATAAAAACTATTGACTACAGCATAATAAATAAAGAGTCTGATTATGTAGTGACTTTATCTGAAAGTTCTATTTTAACTGAAGAAGCTATTGTAGAATTTATAGAATTTAAAACAAATATTAGAGAGGCTAATACGACTCTTTTAACTGAAATAAGTATAAATAAAAAAGAAATTATAGCAGATAGAGCTTCTGTTATTATTCCTACTTATAAGAGACCTACTAATTTAAGAATAGCACTGGAATCTGTGGTAAAACAAGATTATAAAGATATAGAAGTAATTATAGTTAGTGATAATGGAGATAGCTCTAGATACAATAAGGAAACAAGAGAGATAGTAAACTCATTAAAAAATATAAACCCAAATTGCAAAGTAGTTTTAATAGAACACTATACTAATAGAAATGGATCTGCTGCAAGAAATACAGGAATATTACACTCCAGTGGTGAGTTTATATCTTTTTTAGATGATGATGATGCTTACCTACCTGGACGCTTATCCAAAAGTATAGAGAACCTAAAAAAACAAAAGAAAATAGTAGGTGCAGTATATTGTGGATTTCTTGGTTGGAACTCCCCTAAAAATGATTTGAATCGTTATAAAATAGGGGATTTGACTCGAGAAATATTACTGTTAGAGTACAAAAAACACTATATTCATACGAATACAGCAACCTATAGGAGAGAAGCTATTTTAAATATCAATGGTTTTGATGAGTCTTACAGAAGGCATCAAGATTTAGAATTTAACCTAAGATTTTTTGAACAATACGAGATAGAAGCAGTCAAGGAAGCTTTAGTTAGATTAAATCCAGAACCTTCTGATGTAAGCAATAAAGCTTTTAATACAGTTATGCTAGATTTAAAATTTAAATTTTTAACACAATTTAAATATTTAATAGAAAAATATTCTATAGAAGTGCAGTATGAAATATATTCTTTACATCAAAATGAAGCATTAAAATATATTAAAGAAAAGAGTAAAGCACTAGAGTTGTATAAAAATAAGTTTGAAGATTATAATATTCAGATGCTACTGAAGTTAGCATATAGTTCAAATCCAAAAGCAATGAAAATATTGGATACGACTAACAATGTTCCTTCCAATAGAAAAGAAGTTGTATATTACAAAATAATTGGTAACAATATGCCAGGGTTACAATCTGATGAGCAATCATTTTCAAATATAGTTCATATTGTTGCAAATGAATCAAACTTTGAATCAGTAGATAAATATTTTATACTTAATAGAATTATCGACAAAGAGTATAGAGAAAAAATAGTAAATTACCTAGAAAGTAAAAAAATAAACTATTTAGAAATAACATTCAATCATAATGATTATAAAGAAATAGGGTATGATTTTAAAAATCTAAAAAGTAGTGATTTATGGTTTTCTGAACTAAGTAATTGGGATAGATTGGTTTTAAATGCAGAACTTAGAGAATCGAAGAATCGTTATTTGATGAATAATAATGGAGCTAGAAACTTTGCAATTAAGCATGGTAAAAAATCATATAAATGGATAATGCCATGGGATGGAAACTGTTTTATTTCAGAAAGTGATTATATAACTCTGGAAGATAGATTTAAAGAGAGTGGAAATCATAAATATGTTTGTACACCAATGGAACGCACAATAGATATTAACAATACACATCTAAAAGCCAAAAATCCAAATGAAGAACCACAAATCTCTTTTAGGTATGATTCTACAGAACTTTTTACGGAAGAGAGAGTTTATGGTAATCAACCAAAAGTAGAACTTTTTAAAAAATTGGGGTATGCTGGAAAATGGGATGAATGGAAAATGCTTACTCCATGGAGAGAACTAAAATACACAAAATCTATAGAAGCAGGTTTAGTATCTTCTGCTTCTGCTGTATTTAGATTACCATCTGGAAATAAGAAAGCTACCTTAAAGGCTTGCGATAGAAATATTTATAGAAAAAAAGGGATTTCAGATTTTATTGACTATGTTGATAGTATTTATATTCTAAAAAATTTAAAAGCTATAGATTTTAAAATTGTTTTCCCATCATTATTTAAGCATCTAATTAGTAATCCTGAGATTCGTAAAGGTCTAAGCAAATTATTATTTGTTAATAAAAGTACTAAAGTATCAGAGGCTACAATAATAGAGTATGAGAAAATAGTTGAAAGTTTAATTTTAAATTTCAATTCTACACCTGATGCGAATATAAAACTAAATATTATGGTAGTTTTATTTAGCAATATGAAAATTAATAAAAAAATGATTTTTACTAATGATACACAATCTTTTATGCAGCTTGAGTATCTTACTATATATAAGAATAAAAATTTAAATGATTTCAATACATTGCAAACACTTATATCGGATGTATTTATTGCAATGCTAATGAAATTATATGAACATAGTGTTATTGATTCCGTTAAGCTTAAATTTGAATTAATAATGTTACTGAATTTTTATTACTCAAATAAATCAATGTTTAAATCAAATAAAGATTTAGAATCTAGTATAAAAATTATTAATGTTGTGTTTAAGGAAGTGTTTGAATATGATTTTTTTGAGGATGCAATATAATGAAGATTTTTCCAATTGGAACTAGTAGATTGCATGAACCATTGTCTCTTTTAAACCAAGAAGAGGTTGTGTTCCCTGGTGTTGGTTATTTTCATACAACTTCTCAAGTGGTTGACTGGATAAAGATATTAAGAGGAGAAAAAGAATTAAATAGTCATGATGCTAAATTCTTTTTCAGAAAAGATCAGACACTTCCAAATCCATTTGATTTGAACCTTTGGAAGTCAGAAAATTTCAAAAATACATTAAAAGAAAAACAGATTTTATTTGAGAAGGCGGATGTATTTATTATAGAAATATCTACTACAAAAACTCATGTTTTTAAAGATATTCATGTTAACGGAAATCCAAATTTTTCACACAATCTTTCTTATGCAGAAGCTTGGGGAGAGTATGGATATTATGAAAAAATGCACCCAGATATGCTTGTTCAAAGATTATCTGATGAAGACAACATATATGAAAATCTTAAATATATAAATGATTATTTACTTGAAAGTGGAAAAATATCTATATTATTAGGTCATTTAGTTGACCCAGATAATCCAAACCAAGCAAGAGTTAAGCATAATAGAATACTTAAGGAAGCTATTCAAAAACTTGAAGATACACAAGTGTTTTTTTATGATACTGAGCATCTTGTTAGTGAATTTGGATTTCGTATTTTAGATGATAAAACAATAGATATTCATCACTTGCCTTGGGAAGGCTTAAAAAAGCAATCAAAAGAGATGTATGAATTACTAAGTACAAAATTAAATAGTAAATCAAAAGAACTATACCTCTCTTTAGGAGAAAATTCTTTAACAGATAATATATTAGATAGGCATAATCTAAAAAGTTTCAGTACACCATATTCCAATGGAAGAACAAATCTTGATTATGCAATTTTTTGTGAAAAAACTAATTATGATACTTTAATTGATAAAGATTTGCTTATATGTGATAAAACTATAGTTTATAATAGAAATATTCCTATTACAGATTCAATTTTTGATTTACAACACATTAGAGGTTTTGAATTTACACATAGCGATGTACTAAATAATAAGACTCATAGAGCAAGTATGCAAAGAAAAATTGATAGATTAGTTAATATAAAAGGTCAAGAAGACATTACTTTTTTTTATCACTACAGAGTAAATAAAAATTTAAACTATTCTAAAATATTTGAAAAAGCTAGTGAGTTTATTTCCTTTTATAAGCCAAAAGAGACTAACAGTAAGATAATTTTATTTTCACAAAAAATTGTTACAGATAAAAAAGATAGAAAAATAATGCATGAGCAAGTAAAAGATAATGTTCATCATTTTGTTTTTTATACAGAATATGTTTGGGGTGGGAAAAATGAAGATATTTTTTGGGCTAGGAATGATGATGACTTAATTCAAATCATGATTGATAAAGTTAAAGATATAAAGAGATGAAAATGAACCATAAAATACTAGTAACAGGTGGAGTTGGATATATAGGCTCACATACATGTGTAGAGTTACTGCAAAGTAATCATAACATAGTTATTTACGACAATTTATCAAATTCAAATAAAATATCATTAACCAGAGTAGAAGAGATAACTAAAAAATCTATAAAGTTTATTGAGGGTGATTTGTTAAACATAGATAAACTTGAAGAAGTGTTTGCAAATTATAACTTCGATGCAGTTATCCACTTTGCAGGGTTAAAAGCTGTTGGAGAATCTGTAGATAATCCACTAGAGTATTATGATAATAATGTTGCAGGAACTTTAAACCTTTTAAAGGCTATGAAAAAGCACCATATTAAAAACTTAGTTTTCTCATCTTCTGCAACTGTTTATGGTGTACCAAAATCTCTACCTTTGGATGAAAGCTCGCCAAGGTCTGCTACAAACCCATACGGGACAAGCAAACTCATGATAGAGTACATTTTAGAAGATCTTGTTAAGTCAGATTTTGAATGGAAGATAGTAAACCTTAGGTATTTTAATCCTGTAGGTGCTCATAAATCAGGGCTTATTGGAGAAGATCCTAACGACATACCAAACAATCTTCTTCCTTTTATAAGTCAGGTTGCTGTAGGCAAGAGAGAAAAACTTAGTGTGTTTGGTGGAGATTATGATACTGTTGATGGTAGCGGCGTTCGTGACTATATACATGTAGTCGATTTAGCTAAAGGGCATTTAGCGGCATTGAGATACATTGAAGATAATTTGAGAGGAGAATTTTTACCCGTAAATCTTGGAACCGGTAATGGTTACTCTGTTTTAGAAATGATAGAGTCTTTTTCTAAAGTATCAGGTAGAAATATACCTTATGAAATAGTTCAAAGAAGAGATGGAGATGTAGCGGAGTGTTATGCTGATACTTCATTTGCTTTTAAAAAACTTGGATGGAAAGCAGAACTAACACTTGAAGAGATGTGTGAAGATGCATGGAGATGGCAAAAAAATAATCCTAATGGTTATAATTAACAATAGAATGTTGAGGAAAAATAATATGAAAATAGCAATAGCAGGAACAGGTTATGTAGGTCTTTCAAACGGCTTACTTTTAGCACAACATAATGAAGTCATAGCACTAGATATCATCCCTGAAAAAGTGGAGATGCTACAAGCAAAAAAGTCACCCATAGAAGACAAAGAGATAGAAGAGTTTCTTTTAAGAGATGATCTTGACTTTAGGGCTACTTTAGATAAAAAAAAGGCTTATGAGGGTGCTGAGTATGTCATCATATCGACTCCTACAGATTACGATGAAGAGAACAACTTTTTTAACACAAAATCTATAGAGTATGTCATAGCAGATGTGTTAGAGATAAACCCTTCTGTTACTATGGTTATTAAGTCCACTATACCGGTTGGTTATGTTGAGAGTGTGAGAGAGAAGTTTGATATTCAAAACATTATCTTCTCTCCTGAGTTTTTAAGAGAGGGAAGTGCTTTGTATGATAACCTATACCCTTCTCGTATCATCGTTGGTGAAAAGAGTGAGCGTGCTAAGATTTTTGCAGACCTGCTAGTTCAAGGTGCTATAAAAGAAGATATTGAAGTTCTTTTTACAGATACTACAGAAGCAGAAGCGATTAAACTTTTTGCAAACACTTACTTGGCTATGAGAGTAGCATATTTTAATGAACTAGATTCTTACGCTGAATCATACGGTTTAGATACAGAACAAATCATAAAAGGTGTTGGATTAGATCCACGAATAGGAACACACTACAATAATCCAAGCTTTGGATATGGTGGATACTGTTTACCTAAAGATACTAAGCAACTAAGAGCAAACTATGAAGATGTACCAAGTAATATAATAGGTGCAATAGTAGAATCAAATACAACAAGAAAAGACTTTATAGCAGATGCAATAATAAAAAAACTAAATAACTCACTAATAAATCCTCATACTTCTAAAAAAATAGTAGGTGTATATAGATTGGTTATGAAATCAGGTTCAGATAACTTTAGATCAAGTGCAATACAAGGAATTATGAAAAGAATTAAAGCAAAAGGTATAGAAGTAGTTATCTATGAACCTGCTTTAGGAGAAGAAGATTTTTTTAACTCTAAAGTAATCAAAGAATTAGATGAATTTAAAAAAATTGCAGATGTGATTGTAGCAAATAGATTAAGTGAAAACCTTCTTGATATTCAAGATAAAGTTTATACTAGAGATATTTTTAATAGTGATAGTTGACAATTCATATAAAAAATGGTAAATAAATTTAACTTAAAACACAAATATATCAAAAGACTTGTACGAAAAAACTATTTTGTAGAAGCTTTAGCAAAAGATAATAAATCAAAAATATTAACTCCAGATACAAAAGCTTGGTGTTATTTCAACTTAGGTATGTATAAAACAGCAGCAAGCTTCGAAGATATTACCTTGGAAGCTCGTGGACTTTTTGCAAAGATAGTCTCACTTGGAGCTTGTGGAGAGTTTGAAAAACTAAAAAGAACACTAGTAAAATTTCAAAAACTAAAAGAGTATGATAGTTATATAAGTAAGTTAGCAAATCATATAGTGCGATATATGCCAAACCTTGTATATTCACTAATCAAAGACAATCCAAACCTAGAGCTAAGTTTATACTGTGCTATACTTTTAAAACTAGAATATAAAGATAAAGCATATAATCTTTTAGATGAAGCAATAAAATCACAAGAAGATACAAAAAATCCAGAACTACTCTTGTACTTTAACAATGCATCAAAAGAAGCTTTTCCTCCACAAAAACAATTAAAATTGGTAAATCAATATCTAAAATTTTATAATATTCCAAAAGTCACTTTAAAAGATAATATAAAAGCTTTAAACACACTTAATATAAAATGCAAAATAGATAAAAAGATATCAGGACCACTAGTAACTATAATCATGACTACGTATAACACAAAAGATATAGTAAGTATGTCAATAGAATCTATCCTTGAACAAACATATAAAAATATAGAACTACTCATCGTAGATGATGCAAGTACAGATGACACAATATCTATACTCAAAGCTTGGGAAAAAAGAGATCAAAGAATAAGGATAATAGCTCTTCAACAAAATGGAGGAACATATATAGCAAAAAATACAGCACTTTTACAAGCTAAAGGGAGGTATGTGACATGCCATGATTCTGATGACTGGTCACATCCTTTAAAAATAGAAAGGCAAGTAAAACCACTTATAAATAACTGGCACTTAGTAGCTACAATATCCTCATGGGTTCGTGTAGATCAGAATGGTCAATTTTATGCAAGACCTGTACATACTCTAATGCGACAGAATCCATCATCACTTATGTTTAAACGAAAAAAGATTTTAGAAACAATAGGAGTATGGGATAGTGTACGAACAGGAGCAGATAGTGAATATATAGAGAGAATAAAGCTTGTGTTTGGTAGAAAAAGAGTCCGAAGAATCAAGGAACCACTATCTTTTGGAGCACATAGAGAAAACTCCCTAATGACATCAAGTGAAACTGGATATTGTGATATAGGTATGTCACCACAAAGATTAAAATACTGGGAATCATGGAGACAATGGCATAGAGAAGAGTTAGAAAATGGAAGAAAACCATATAAATAATAAAATATTTGATGAATTGTAGTATTATTACTATTGATATATTTAATTCAATTCAAAAAAACAAAAACCAATAAAAGCTTATTTTAAATCTTACTTTGATAAAATAAGCCCCTAAGATGATTTAACAAAGGTTATGCCAAATACCTGAGAGGCGGTCATCTAAAAGAGGAGCTTAGAGATAAGTTCCTTTTTTTATTTTCTTTTTAGTTTATCTCCCTATAATTTTATTAAGTTATTTTTTACTCATATATTTTTTAAAAGAATATATCAATAAGGTATGGGGTCTGACCCTAGTTTAATTATAAAAAATGATAATATTACTATAGATGAAGCTGCATTAGTAGTAATAAACTATTTAAAACAAAAAGGTTATTTAAATGCTTAATACAATAAATATAGAAGATATTAAAAATATTAAGATAGGGGTCTGACCCTAATTTAGGAAGATAGGGGTCTGACCCTAATTTATGTATATACTTAATATAATCTTTTAGTTGTCTTTAATGGTAATTACTATAGCCTAATCCTATACTAAGCTAATTTTGATAATAAAACTAAAGCATCAATAAAATCAAATTGGTTATTTGTGATTTTTTCTTGTACTTTTGTAACTCCATTTATCATTAATATATTTATAATCAAA
>JAYEGN010000131.1:0-2415 GCA_034659115.1 Campylobacterota bacterium | reverse complement strand
CTCTTCTTTTGGAATATTTTTATACCTATCTTTAATTTTTTCATCTTCAATTTCTTGATATTTTTTTTGATGCCCTATTAAACCTAGTATAGTTATTACTGCTTTTTTCATATTCTTACCTGCTTTACTTTCAATCTACCTACAAAAAAATCCCAAACGGAACTGCCACTAAATCATCACTAAACTCCATTACCATTTCACCATTATAAAACACAATTCCTAAGCACTTCTTATTACTTCTGTTTTGTAGGTCTATAATGTGCTTGAAGTCATCTTTTTTCACACTACTGCTCTGTTTTACCTCTATGGCTAAAAGTTGATTCTCAACTTCTAGGCAAAAGTCTATCTCTTTTTTATCATTAGTTCTATAGTGAAACATATCGCATCTTTTATCTAAGTAAGATATATGCTTTTGTAACTCGCAAAATATATAGGTCTCAAAAATCTGCCCACTGTAGTGTGAGTCAAGTAATTTTTCTTTTGAGTTTATTCTAAGCAGACTGCAAAGGACACCAGTATCATTGAAAAATAGCTTTGGTGATTTTATGAACTGCTTGCCTATGTTTGCATAGTATGGCTTTAAGAGAGTAGCTTGATAGATACGGTTAATGATAGATAGATAGTTATCAGTTGTTATATCTTTTATGCCGATGTCATTGCTAAGGCTCGATTTGTTAAGTATGGAGCCACTTCTTGTTGCTAAAACATTTACAAACTTTATGAAGCTATCTATATCTCTTATATCTGCTAAATCTCTTGCGTCTCTTTCTATGTAGGTTGCTATGTATGATTTGAACCAAAGGTCTTTTTGTAAACCCTCAAGAGCTAGTATCTCAGGGTAGCCTCCATCTAAGATATGCTCTATTATCTCATCGCTGTAATCTTTTTTTTGGAGCTTAAAATCTCTTTTTAAAAGTTTTTCTATGATGTTTTCATTGGGTTTATCATTTTTTTCTTTTGAGCTAAGTGGATGAAGCCTTAACTCACACAGTCTTCCAGCTAAAGTATCTTTACTCTCTTTATGATCAAGTACATTACTGCTACCTGTAAGCAAAAAATCCCCGTTTTTCCTTTGTCTATCTATTTGCATTTTTATATATTCAAGCAATGTAGGTACTTTTTGTATCTCATCTAAACATATAGGCAACTCAAGATTTTTTAAAAAACCTTTTGGATTCTCTTTTGCATAGAGTCTCAACTCCCCATCATCAAAGGTCAGATAGTTTTTAAAGTTATCTAGTGCAAGGGTAGATTTACCTACTTGCCTTGCACCATTTAAAAGCACTACGGGAAAAGTATCAAGTGCTATTTTAAGGATACCTTCTAGTGTTCTTTTCTTCATTTTATCTCTTTAGTGGTATATTTTTTACCATTATACTATGTAAATTATAAGTTTGTTATTAACATATTTTTACCATCTTAAAATTTCCCTTTTAAGTAATCTTCTTTAGTAACTACTAAATACCTCACGCTCTTGCCATCACTTAAACCTTGTGATTTTTGAATAAGTTTATGTTCTACTTTTTGACTATCTACATTGTTTTGCCATTTACACTCTACAAATACAATATTTTCATCATCAAATGCGACGATATCTATCTCCTCTTTGTTACTCCACCATTTTCCTATCTTTGTTGGGATAAAATCAAGATATTTTAAAGGTTTCTCGATTATATCTTCTAAGACAAAATCTTCAAATGCAAATGACACAAAATTGTCATTAAAGTTCAATGCTATCTCATCAAGCACCGCTTTTGTTTGCTCTATCTCAAGATAGTTGTAGTTTTTGTAAACATAATAAAACCAAAAGTTCAAAAACTTATCTTTTATTTTATATAGCCCCATCTTGCTTTTTAGTGGATTTTTCTCAGTAATAGGTATCTCTTTTGTTACTATGTCAAGCTCTATTAGTTTTTGCATATATTTGCTTAGATAGGATGAGTTCAGACCCAAAGATGAAGCTATGTGACCAATTTTGCGATTTCCTTTTGATATAGACTCTAAGATACTAAAATAGCTAGCACTATCGTTTATCTCATCTTTTAGTAAAAAATTCCCTTCACTGTACAGGTAACTATTTTTGTTTAAAATCTTTTTTTCTATATTTTTCATAAAAGTCAAACTGCTATCATATTCATTTAAATACTTAGGAATAGTACCAAATGAACTATATACCATCATCCGCTCTAATTTATTTAACGACGGTATAAACTCTTTTATATGACTAAACTTTACAGGCTTTATATGAAACTGTGTCGTTCTTCTACCATATAAAGGTGCATTGTAGCTCAGAACTTCACTTTGCATCATAGACAAAACAGACCCGCAAAGTATAAGATAGATATTTGAATTTTGGAGTTTTGTGTCCCAAAGCATCTGAAGTTTTGAAGAGAAAGCTTTATCTTTTTGTGCTAG
>JAYEGN010000130.1:0-2438 GCA_034659115.1 Campylobacterota bacterium | reverse complement strand
AGTTTAAAGAGGTTTTACAAAATCACAAAGATTCTAAAATGGTTGTATTTACTGAGTCTAAACAGACAGCCCTTTACTTAGAAGAGAATTTAAAAGAGTTTAAAATTCTTTGTGTTCATGGTGGAAATAGAGACAAACTAAAAGATACAATTAGAGAAAATTTCGATGCTAACTATGAGTCGAAAAAACAGAAAAATGAGTTTAATGTAATTATCACTACTGATACATTAAGTGAAGGTGTCAATATGCATAGAAGTAATATCATATATAATTATGATATTCCATGGAACTCTACTAGGCTTATGCAACGCATAGGACGCATAAACCGTATAGGAACTAAACACGATACAATCTATGTCAATAACTTTGTACCATCAGCAGGGAGTGATGCACTTATAGAACTCTCTAAAAAAGCATTTGTGAAACTGCAAACTTTTCACTCTACTTTTGGGGAAGACAATCAGATATATAGTAAAAATGAAGAAGTTGAGAGTGTGACTCTTTTTGAAGAGTTGAGTGAAGATTTAGATGAAGAGTTGAGTTTTTTAGAAGAGATTAGAGAGTATAAAAACGCTAATCCTAAAAAATTTAAAGCTCTTAAAAAACTACCTGCAAAAATAAGAGTTCAAAGAGATGATAGTGTTATAAAAAATGCTACATTTGTTTTTATAAAAAATGAGAACTCTAAAAGTTACTATTTTGTGCAAGATGAAGTGTGTCATCCTGTAAACTTTATAGAGATGGCTAAACAGTTAAAAGTGTCTCCTAGAGTTAAAGATATAAATCCCTTAAAAGAGTTGCATTATGAGCAGGTAGAGAGTGCTATGCAAAGTTACACGGGTGAGTTATCTAAAATTATTCAAGATATGAGTAGAACTAAGGTCGAAAACCCAACAGATAAAAAAGCTATCAACCTTTTAAAAGGGTGGCGAAAAAAATCTGTACTTGATAAAGAACTAGTGAAAATCTTTATATCTATCATTGAAGATGGTCGTATTCAAAACATGGGTAGAAAGATCAAAGCACTAGAGAAAAAATCTGCTGTTGAGGTAGTAAAGGCTATGGAACTGCTACAAGATGAATACTCTTTAGAACTGCTTGAAGACAAAACAAAACGGATAAAAAGAGACGCTCAAGTGATTTTATCTGAAACATTTTTAGGAAAGTAAGATGGATTTAGAGAATTTTTTAAGTAGTGCATACCAAACGAAAAAGTTTGAAGGATTTATAACAGATGTATTTTATGGTTTTGAGAGTGAAGAGAACTCTTTAACAGATGATGATTTAAGTGAGAGTGAAAAAGAGCATATAAAATCTTACAGATATTTAGGTAAAGTTGAGTTAGATGATGATAGCGAGATAGGTTTTTTTGAGTTCGTTTCAACTTCACCAAACATTGAAAACAAACGAGTAGGCTACTCAAACATACTTAAAAAACTAGCAAAAGAGTATATGCTAGATGGTGCAATAGCCTCTTTTTCTCATCCACACAGTAGTGCTTGGCGTTTGTCCTTCGTCGGTTTTGAGTATGATGGAACTAAGGCAAATGTAACAAACTTGAAACGCTACACTTATGTTTTAGGTGCTGATGTAGCTATAAAAACTCCTTTGTCACAGCTAAAAAAGCTTAAACATCCACAGTATGAAGAGATTGAAGAGGCGTTTAGTGTTGAGAGGGTATCTAAAGAGTTTTTTGATAACTATAAAAATATTTATTATGAAACTTGTGAGTACCTATCTCCTCAATTAGCTCATTTTGATGATGAGAAAAATCTAAAACTATTTGTAAAAAAACTTCTAGGTCGTATTGTATTTTTATACTTTATAGAAAAAAAAGGATGGCTAGGCAGTGATGAGAATTGGCAAAATGGAGATAAAAACTTTTTAAGCTCACATCTCAATAAAAATAAAAATGGAAATTTTTATAAAGATATTTTACAGGCAATATTTTTTGAAGCCCTTAATGAAGATAGGAAAGATACAAATTATCATTTTGATAAGCTTGATTGTAGAATGCCATTTTTAAATGGCGGACTTTTTAGTAGAGATGAGTTTGATAAACGAGGAATAATCATTGAAAATCAAATATTTAAAAATATATTTGATATTTTTGATGCTTACAATTTTACAATTATCGAGGATTTACCTCATGACAGTGAAGTGGCTATAGACCCAGAGATGCTTGGTCGTGTTTTTGAGGACTTGCTTGAAGATAGAAAAGATAAGGGTGCATTTTACACCCCTCGTGAGATAGTGCACTATATGAGTAAGAAGTCTATAGAAAATTATCTTGATACTCAAATACAAGAGCATAAATATGATTTTAGTGTGGAGGAGTTTTTACATAAAACAACACTCAGTGATGATGAGGTTTTAGAGTTTTATAAAAAGCATCCAGTAAAATTTGTAAAGATAGACAACTATTTTACAAAACTCCA
>JAYEGN010000129.1:0-2469 GCA_034659115.1 Campylobacterota bacterium | reverse complement strand
ACTTACATGGTATCAAAGCTAAAGCTATTGAAACTGGAATTCCTTATCAAACACTTATAAGTGCTTTGGTACATCAATATATATCAGGACAAGTTAAATTAGCTAGCTAAAGAGTTTCAAATTTAAGCAAATTTAAGGTAAGCCCTATACCTCTTTCTTCTTAATAATCCTACATATTTGTGTCTGTAAAACTCCTATGATTGTAGCTAGTTTATGTTGGGGGGGAACCTTCTAGTATAGGGTTCACCCGTTAATCTTAGTATAGGGTTCACCTCGTTAATCTCTGTTAGTCTTTTTGTAGATGAGAAAATATGTTATGGACCAGGAAAGGCAGCAAATGCTGGTGGTGTTGCAACAAGTCAACTTGAGATGGCTCAAAATGCTTCCAAACTTAGCTGGACTTTTGAAGAGGTAGATGCTAAACTAGCTGATATTATGAAACATATCTATTCTACTTCAAGAGATACTGCAAAAGAGTTTGGTGAACCTACAAACTTAGTTTTAGGTGCTAATATTGCTGGATTTAAAAAAGTAGCTGATGCTATGATAGAGCAAGGTTTAGTTTAAAAACTTACAGAGAGAAGATTATAGTTTTAATCTTCTCTATCTGTTGTAACTATTCTAACATATAGATACATAACCCTTATTGCAAGATATGATATAATTAGGTAAAAGAAGGGGATATCATGCAGAACTATCAAGGAATCATTACAATAGATCCAAATATTAGATCGGGTAAGCCCATTGTTCGTGGCATGCGAATTACTGTATATGATATTCTAGAAATGCTTTCTGATGGTATGAAGTTTGATGAGATTATTGAAGACTTTCCACAACTAAAAGAAGATGATATTTATGCTGTTCTTGCCTATGCCGCAGATAAAGAACATAAACTTTCAATATGTGCATAAAATTACTTTTCGACCAAAACTTATCATATCGACTTGTTTCTAGATTAAAAGATATTTACCCAGACTCACAGCATGTTGCTGCTCTGGGGTTGGATATGGCAAGTGATATTGATGTGTGGAAATATGCTAAAGAGAATGGATATACATTAGTATCTAAAGATTCAGACTTCAATGATATCTGCACTCTATATGATTTTCCACCGCATATAATATGGTTGAGACTGGGAAATAGTCGAATCGTGGCAGCTCAAGAAGTTTTACTGAAGTATAAAGATAGAATTTGTATGACTGTTGAAGAGAATGAAACGGGTATTATTGAAATAAAGTAAGGGTCGATTGTTAGCGGTCACACGTTCGAATCGTGTCGGGCGCACCATGTAACTACTTAGAAACCCCTCCATAACGATACTTTCAAAACTTTTACAATAACAAACGATAGAGCTAAAACTCTGGACAGTGTACTAGCGGTCATGTTAGATTTGGCGAGAATTTGACCCAGTTTTTTATAATTTAGAGATGGCTACAAGGAATGTTCAACAAAGTACTCTATTTGGCAAAGTTCAAAATATTACACATAAAGAGAATTAAAAGTTACACCCCTCGTATTGAATATCCACTTTAATAACTTAAGCATAACAAGCCCTAAATTAGGCTACTTCAAGCAAGTCAATAATCATATTGCAGAGTGAGACATATTGCTATACTTCCCACAACAAGGGCTTAGTTAGAATTTTCGATGATTGTTGGTTCAGTTTTAAACCTGCTTGCAGCCCTATTTTATGGAATAAATTGCTTAAGTTAGTGCCATTCATCACTGGGGTGTAACTTGTGCATGTTTAGATAATTATGCTAAAATGACAGAAACCTGTCATAAAAGGATTTAATATGCAAGCTGTAAACTACACAAATGCCCGTAACAATCTTAAGACTTTGATTGATGATGCATGTGATAATGATGAAGAGATTATCATAACTACTAAAAATGATAAAAGTGTTGTACTGATTTCACTTGATGAATACAATAGAACTCATGCTGCTTTGAAACGTGAGGTACAAGAGGCAATAGAAGAAATCCAAAGAGGAGATATAATCGGTATTGAAGAGGTTTTTGATAAGGTTTTAGCTAAATATGAAAATTAATTTTTCTCAAAAAGCGTATCAAAGGCTTGAAGCATTAGCAGAATATATTTATCAACAAAGTGGATCAAAAAAAACAACACTATCTTATCTGAAAAAATTGCGTCAATATATTACCAAAACTCTTGAGTCTTTTCCCCAAGCAGGTAGACCTAGTGAGGAATTAGCACCAAATACCAGGAAACTAGTGTATCAAGGTTTTAGTATTATATACCGTATCTCAGATGAGAGTATAGAAATCCTCACAATTTACCGTGAAAATCTTTATTGACACTCACTATTGATTTTCTTTTAAATATTACAGATTTTTGAGATAGAAAATTTATAGCTATATTTTTTCTCATAAAGTATCAAAACTCCCCCGTGTATGTATATAATACATCAAATATAAAAAAATATATTCACTAATGCATGCTAACAC
>JAYEGN010000128.1:0-12270 GCA_034659115.1 Campylobacterota bacterium | reverse complement strand
TGATTTATCAAAGACAAAGACAGACAAGAACACTCTCTACATGTAGAGATGATAAATCATATAAAAATAGTATTAACAGTATATATTTGATACAATATTTATCTAATAAATAATATACCTACATGTAAAACTAATATTTGGAGCTGAGAAAGTGGATATTCAATCACGAGGGGTGTAACTTCAGGGGTGTAACTTCTAGTGCCAATCCATTTGATATGGCTTATGATAGTTACTTTTTACAAAGATGGTCTAATCTAAAAGCCAAAAAACTTACGAATAAACTTTTAGCCCTCAATGCTTGGTGCGTATGCGATGAAAGTCGCAAGCACGGTTCTTAAGGAAACAAAATTCCCTTAAATAGTTCATATTTTATCTTTTTAGCATCATAAAAAGTTTCATAATTTTTTATTTTTTCTTATTTTAACTCTTTGAGAATGTGTTATTGCTACTGCCATAGCATCACTAATATCTAATGGTTTTATCTCTTTTTTTATATTTAAAAGTCTTTTAACCATAAAGTTGACCTGCTCTTTTGTCGCTTTGGCTTTTCCAGTTAGAGCTTTTTTTACTTGAAGTGCTGTGTATTCATGAAACTGACCATGAACTTCCAAAAGTTTTAACATAATAGCTCCACGAAACTGTGCTAATTTAATCGTTGTAGCAGGATTATGAGCATAAAATATATCTTCCATAGCAACTTCATCTATATGATGATTTTTAAAGATATTATCAAAAGCTTCAACCATTTGTGGAATCTGAAACTGTAAATCTTCAGCTTTCATCTTTATAAGACCAGCTTCTATAAGAGAAATTGTTCCTTTTTCCAAAGATATAAGTGCATACCCCATATTTCTAGTTCCTGGATCTATTCCTAAAATTACCATTTCAACTTCCAAATACTTAAATTAGGAAATTATATATAAATAATTATAAATATTCACATAACTACATTTAAGCTATTCACATCAATTTAACCGTAGTTTATGCATATAATTAGTATTATTCACATATAAATAACAAAATAAGGTTTTATGTGAATATAGGTCAAGAAGTATTAAAACTACTAAAAAAAGAGATAACCCAACTCCAATACGATAGATATATAAAACAATTAGTATATGATACAAAAAAATCATCTAGTGATTTGGCAATTTTTTATGCACCAAATGCTTTGGTATGTAACTGGATAAAAAGTAAATATAGTCAAAAAATAGAACATCTTTTTGAAATTAAAAATAACTCTAAGGTTAGCGTTAGTATAAGATTAAAAAACTCTACAGAAAGAAGATCTAAAAAACAAAAAAATGAACAAAAGATACAACAATCACTCTTAAATCCATCTCATACATTTAATAATTTTATGGTTGGTGGATCCAATCAATTTGCATATGCAGCGGCTAAAAGTGTTAGTGAAAAAGCTGGAGAAACATATAATCCACTTTTTATATATGGTGGTGTTGGTTTAGGTAAAACACATCTTATGCAATCAGCTGGAAATAGTTTTCAAAATCATGGAAAAAATGTTATTTACACTACAAGTGAACAATTTCTAAATGATTTTTTAAGACATGTAAGAAATCATTCTATGGAAAAGTTTAAAGAAAAATATCGTAAATGTGACGCATTGCTTATCGATGATATTCAATTTTTAGGTAACAAGGATGTTATTCAAGAAGAATTTTTTCATACCTTTGAAGCTCTTAAAAATGAGGGTAAACAAATCATTTTAACAGCTGATAAACATCCTAAAAAAATTGGCGGTCTTGAAAAAAGACTCCAAAGTCGTTTTGAGCATGGACTTGTTGCTGATATTCAACCACCGGAACTTGAAACTAAAATAGCTATTATAAAGAAAAAATCAGAGATAAATAAAGTAAAATTATCAGATGAAATTATTAACTATATCGCTACTGTTATAGAAAGCAATGTAAGAGAGATAGAGGGTATATTATCTAAGCTACATGCATATTCACAACTGATGCATATAGATATAGATTTAGCATTTACAAAAAATATACTCAAAGATCAACTCAAAGAAAATAGAGAAAATTTAACATTAGATATCATAACAAAAAGTGTTGCAAAAGATTTAAATATAAAACCTACAGAGATTAGATCAAAAAGTAGAAGTAGAAATCTTGTTTATGCTAGAAGAATATCTATATATATATGTCGTGAACTTACTCAAAATACTATGCCTCAACTTGCACTTTATTTTGGTATGAAAGATCATACAGCTATAAGTCATACACTTAAAAAAATCAATGAACTGATGAAAAATGATGAAGATTTTAGAGTTAAAATTGAAGAATTGACAAATAAAATAACTTCAACCTCCTAAAAAAGATATAAAATCTGAAAAAAAAAGATATAATCATATAAGTGAATAGATGTGAAAAGAGTTAAGATAGTTACTCACTTATCAAAACTCTTAAAATAGGAAGGTAAAGGTTGTATTCACATAATCACACCCTCCTACTACTACATACTAAAATTATATATAATAATAGGGATTAATATGAAAATAACAGTTTCAAAATCAATCATTGAAAATATACTTATTTATGCTCAACCTTTCTTAGAAAAAAAAGATACTTCTCAAATAACTTCACATGTATATATAAGCGTAGATGACTCTAAACTTACTATTAAAGCTACTGATTTTGAAATAGGTTTTAAAGTATCAACAGATAAGGTAAATATTATGTCTACTGGTAGTATTACTGCTAATGGTAAAAAACTTTTAGATATTATTAGAATATTAAAAGATAATGAACTGAATTTAGAAGTAAAAAATGAGATGTTATATATTTCACAATCTCATTCTAATTTTAAATTACCAACTTTTTCTTATAATGAATTTCCAGAATTTCCTACATATGAAAATAAAGCTCGTATCTCCATCGATTCTCATTCTCTTATAGAATCATTTAAAAAAATTACTCCTGCTATAGATACAAATAATCCAAAATTTGAACTCAATGGTGCTCTTATAGATATTAAAGAAAATAGTATAAACTTTGCATCAACAGATACAAGAAGATTAGCGATAGTAAATATACCAAATGAAAACACAAATGAACTATCTATTATAATTCCTAAAAAAGCTATAATAGAAATTCAAAAATTATTTTTTGATAATATAGAGCTCTATTATGATGATACTAATCTTATAATTCACTCACAACAGTATACATTTTTTACAAAATTAATCAATGGTAAATTTCCAGAATATTCCAGAATAATTCCTAAAGAAATCAGCAATAACTTAATTTTACCAAAAGCAATAATGATAGATTCATTAAAACAGATAACGACAATATCAACAGATGTAAAAATTACTTTTTTAAATAATTTTATAACATTTGAATCTTTAAGTGATGATAATATTGAAGCAAAAACAGAGATAAATTATAATACTAATTTTTCAGAGCCATTTGTCATAGCAGTCAATTCTAAATATTTGTTAGATTTTTTAAATGCTATCAATAGTTCTGAATTTAATATAGGTTTAAATGAAAGTAATTTACCATTTATATTGAGTGATAATAATTTTAAAACTGTTGTAATGCCTATTGTAATTTAAAAGGTTAAGTTATAAAATTTATTTTATGGTTTTGGTTATTAAAAATAATAGTATTTGCTAATGCTAACACTAAAGATCAATTAGATAATTATAACTTTATTGAAGATTCCTTATCTAATCAGATTAAAGAATATAAAAATCAAGAACTCCTCAAAAAAAGATACCTTTCTTTAGATTATAATCTTTATACAGATTATAATATTCAAAATATAAATATTAATGATAGATTAACTACTTCTCAAAAAGATTTAATAGAAGATACTATCTATATGCAAGTGTTTCTGATTGGTACGGTAGGGGTTTTATTGGTATTGCCTGAATCTATAACAAAATGGAATTTAGATGTCTTAGATGATGCTTCACTATCTCAAAGATGGAAAAATAATGTTAAAGCGGGTCCAGTTATGGATGAGGATGATTTTTTTATAAACTATATAGGACATCCAGTTTCTGGTGCTTGGTATTATACTATGGCTAGAAATGATGGACTTGATCCTTTTGAGTCTTTTTTATTTTCAACATTTGTTTCAACATTTATATGGGAGTATGGATATGAAGCATTTGCAGAGATACCGTCTATTCAGGATTTGATTGCTACCCCTATAGTTGGTTCTTTACTTGGAGAGTATTTTATCTATTTAGAAAAACAAATTGATAAAAATAGTGGAAAAATATGGGGATATCAATCTTTAGGAAGTATAAGTTATTTTTTAATTGATCCAATTGGAAATATGTCAAATGGTTTAAGTAATTTTTTTGATCTGAGCGTAACTATGAAATTTCAAACATATCAATTATCTAACTCAATAAATCAAACTAATTATAATATTGCTTTAAATAAACCTACAGAGTTTTCTAATTTTGATTATGGTGTTATTTTGAATTTTGAATTTTAAAAATTATATGAGATTAAAAGTGAACCATAACTATGGATGTCATCTTGAGTTTTAAACTCTTTAGTTGTATATGTACGAATATAATCTAAACTAAATTGATCATATGAAAGAGAGATTCCATATTTTGCATTTATTGTAAAATAATTTTTTTCTACATTATGACTTTCATTAAAACTATTACCATCTAAAAATATATTTCTTAACACAATGTTTGCTCTAGTAGAAAAATTGAAATTAAATCCCCATCTTTTTTTATAGCTATTGTTTGCTATTGTTGGTAGTTTAGAATAACTATTATTATCTATGGAATTTACACCATAATCTTTAGCTAAGTTCCAACCCCATCTAAATAGTACAGATGTATATATTTCAGTAGAGATATTTCCGAGTTCAAATCCATATTCTGGTATAAAGTTTGATTCTAAACCTAAAATTTTATCTGCGATATAGTTTTGTTTTTCACTATAATTTAATTGAAATCCAAGTTCATTACTCAATTGATTTTCCCATCCTTGTGGTATAGGAGAACCTATTAAATTATGAATAAACTCTTGAACCTTGTTCATCTTTGATGCTGGACCCACTATACCAATCTGAACTATAAAAGATTTAAGATTATTATCATTAGATTGATATAAACCTGTTTGTAAATATGAATAACCTGCATATGGTCTATCATCTTTTATCAATTCTTTGCTATCTATATTTTTAGGTGTGTAAATCTGTTGAACATAGGAAAGTGAGATATAGTTATCGTGATTTTTATAATCTGTAAAAGGTATATGTAAAATAGAATTTTCTAAATTATCTCTATAAAAAAGCATAGCTAAACTAGAACCATAACTATAATCTCTATCGTTACGAAAATCTGCATCATTTTCCATATGGAAGTTTATATTTTTTAAGTTCCAATCATCTGCATAAAGTTGTATAAAAGATGTAATTAGACAAAGAATTATTAGTATGTTTTTCATATTGAGGTCATTATAATTGTTTTTTAGTAAAAGTTGGGTAAAATAACTTTGAATTATGTCAAAATGGAGATTCAATGGAAAATTACGGTGCTAGTAATATTAAAGTTCTTAAGGGTTTAGAAGCTGTTAGAAAAAGACCTGGTATGTATATTGGTGATACTGGACATCGTGGTCTTCACCACTTAGTATATGAAGTTATTGATAACTCTATAGATGAAGCTATGGCTGGTCATTGTGATACTATTACTATAACTCTAACAAAAGAGGGTACATGTAAAGTAAGTGATAATGGTCGTGGTATCCCTACAGATATGCATCCAACTGAAGGTATGTCAGCAGCAACTGTTGTTTTAACAGTTTTACATGCTGGTGGTAAATTTGATAAAGACACCTATAAAGTTTCAGGTGGTCTTCATGGAGTTGGTGTTTCTGTTGTTAATGCTCTTTCTGGTGATTTGAAAATGACTATTCATAGAGAAAAAGAGATATTTGAACAAAATTTTAAATCTGGTATTCCTCAAGAGGCATTGAGCGTAATAGGAAAAACTCGTAAAACAGGTACAACTATTGAGTTTGCACCAGATCCTAGTATTTTTACAGAAACGATAACTTTTGAATATGAATATCTATCAAAAAGATTTAAAGAATTAGCATACCTTAATCCATTTATTACTATTATCTTTAAGGATGAAAGAACAGATCTTAGTGAAACTTACCATTTTGAAGGCGGTATAGCTCAATATGTCACAGATATGAATAAAAAAACTTTAGTAGCTGATGTTTATTCATTTTCCGCAAAAATAGAAGATATTGAGTTTGATATAGCTCTTATGTATAATGATGCATATGAAGAGAAACTTGCATCTTTTGTAAATAATATTAGAACACCAAATGGTGGAACACATGAGGCTGGTTTTAGAGCTGGACTTACAAGAGTTGTTTCTAACTATAATTCTAAAAATGGTGCTGTTAAAGAAAAAGATGTAAAAATCTCTGGTGACGATGTTAAAGAGGGATTGATTGCTATTGTCTCCGCTCGTGTACCAGAGCCTCAGTTCGAAGGACAAACAAAGGGCAAGCTTGGAAATACTTATGTTAGACCACTAGTTCAAAAACAGACTTATGAACTTTTATCTAAATATTTTGAAGAGAATCCTATTCAAGCAAAAGCTATAGTTTCTAAGGCTCTTATGGCTGCTCGTGGTCGTGAAGCTGCTAAAAAAGCAAGAGAGTTGACTCGTAGAAAAGATAATATGTCAGTTGGAACGCTTCCGGGAAAACTTGCTGATTGTCAATCTAAAGATGCTTCTATATGTGAACTCTATCTGGTGGAAGGGGACTCTGCCGGTGGTTCTGCAAAAATGGGTAGAGATAGAGTTTTTCAAGCAATTTTACCACTTAAAGGTAAAATTTTAAATGTTGAAAAAGCTCGTTTAGAGAAGATTTTGAAATCTGATGAGATTACAAATATGATTACAGCTATGGGTTGTGGAATTGGTGAAGAGTATAATGAGGAAAAACTTCGTTATCATAAAATTATTATCATGACAGATGCTGATGTTGATGGTTCTCATATTCAAACGCTACTTCTTACTTTTTTCTTTAGACATTTTCGTCATATAGTTGAAAATGGTTATCTGTACTTAGCTCAACCACCACTTTATCGTTATAAAAAGGGTAAAAAAGAGATCTATTTTAAAGATGATAGACAGATGAATGATTACTTAATTGAAAATGGTATAGAGTCTTTAGATGTTGATGGTGTTGGACATAATGATCTTGTTGGTTATTTTAAGATGGTTGATCATTATCGTGGCTCACTTGTAGCCTTAGAAAGAAGATATGCACTTGTTGATTTGATTCGTCATTTTATAGAAAATCCGGATCTTATCGGTCTTAATATAGATCAAATGTATATCGAAGTTGAAAAGTTCTTAGTAGATATTGGCAATAATATATTAACCAAAAGTATTACAGATGATTCTATTCATCTTTTTGTTCAAACAAAAGATGGTATGGAGGAGTTACTCATAGATGATAATCTATTTGGAGCACCTCATTTTAATGAAGCTTCTTTCGTTTTTAAAAAGATACAGGAATGGGATTTAAAGTTTGAAGAAGATATTATCGGGGTATTAGAAAATATTAATGAATATGCTAAAAAAGGTGCATATATTCAACGATATAAAGGTCTTGGTGAGATGAATCCAGATCAGCTATGGGAAACAACGATGACACCTGAAAACCGTGTTTTACTTCAGATTACAATAGAAGATGCCCAAAGAGCATCTGATGCTTTTACTCTATTTATGGGTGATGAGGTTGAACCTCGTCGTAACTATATTGAAACTCATGCAAAAGATGTTAAACATCTAGATGTTTAATGTTTCTTCCAGAAATAAAAGAGCGAGAATATCGCTTTAGACTAGCACTTAGGATGGGACTTCCCATCTTTGCACTTGTTCTTGTTTTAATCTCAAATAGTTTGATTACAAGTTATGATAGTTTAGATAGTTCATTTTATATTATCTCTATATTGCTTATAGTATTTAGCATATATTTTATCCTTTATATTATATATGAAAGTTTTGATATTAGGATTACCCAAGCACAAACTAAAACATTTACTAGAGAGTATTTTTATAAATATATCAAAGATGAAATAGCAAAAAATAAAGAATATACTCTAGTGCTTATAAGCATAGATAATTTAAATGATATAAATGATAGATATGGTATAAAAAATGGAGATATTGTTTTAAGTGAAGTTACTTTGTGGATATATAAATATTTCAAAAGTAAAGATATCGTTAATTTTCCTATGGGACATGTAAAGGGAGGGGATTTTATTATTGGGCTTAAAGGTCCAAAAAATAAATATTTAACAATCTTAGAGTTGTTGTGTCTTAAAAGTGATAATTTTACTGTTGATGAGATAGAGGTGAAGATTGTTAGTGCTATAAATGATACATATTTTTCTAAAGAAATTGATTATTTAGTTGAAAATCTTTTTGAGCAACAGATCTATAATAAAAATGAAAAATTTATTGTTCAAAATAGCTTAGATATAAATCCAAATGAAGTTGAATCTTTTGTAACAAGAGCTATAAAAGAGAAACACTTTAGCATTACCATGCAAGATATTTTTGAAGGTGAGCAAAGAGTTATTAAAGAGTGTTTTGTTAAACTAAAAATATCTGATTCAAAACTAATCTATCCAAAAACTTATATGAAAATTTTAGATAAATTGGGTCTTATGGCTAATTTTGATTTAATGGTTTTAGAAGAAATTATTATTTATTGTTCTACTCAGTATGACAAAAAATTTGCAATAAATATATCTCCAAGTTCTCTTAGAAATCCAAATTTTTTGCTTAGAGCAAAAGAGCTGATAAACTCTAATGATGATATCAAAAATAGAGTTATCTTTTTACTAAATGAGTTCCAATATCATTCACAAATACAGAGATATAATTCTACACTTCAATCATTAAGAAAAATGGGAATTTTAATAGCCATAGAAAGATTAGGAGCCATTCATACAAGTTTTTTATACCTAAGAGATTTAGATATAGATATAGTAAGATTTGATTCATCATATACAAAAAATATAACAGATGAAAATGTTAAAAGTATAATCGATGGATTTAATATGATGGCACATGCAAAAGGTGTTAAAACTTGGTTGAAGATGATAGAATCACAAGATGTCAAAGAAGAGGCACAGAAACTAAAAATCGATTATCTACAGGGTAAATATTTATCACCAGTAGAGATATCAAAAATATAAAATCAAAATTTTGATTCCAAAGGATGTTATTATGAAATATGGTGAAAAGATAGTTAATGAGTTTGATATAGAAAAAGATTTAGAAATCTGGCCTAATGAGCATAAAAGAGAGTATCTTATAAAGATGACTCTTCCAGAATTTTCTTGTCTCTGTCCAAGAAGTGGTTATCCCGATTATGCAACCATATATTTAGAATATACACCAGATGAGTGGGTGGTTGAGTTAAAGGCTATGAAGTTATATATTAACTCATTTAGAGATAAGCATGTAAGCCATGAAAATAGTGCAAATGAGATATACGAGGCATTAGAAAAAAAGATTAAACCAAGGTATATGAAAATAATAGCTGATTATAATCCTCGTGGCAATGTTCATACAGTTATTGAGATAGATAGTTCTAAAATAACAAAAGGAGAATAAAATGTTTTCAAAATTACTGGGTAAAACTAAAGATAAAGAATCTACACAAGATAAACAACATAAAGAGTTAGTTGCTAAAATTGCTGTAATGAATCTAACAGATATGAAAACTTACATAAACAATAGAATACCAGATTGTAGTGTAGATGAAGATGGTCTTAGAGAAGTTATGCATAAGCTCTTAGAGGTAAATAAAAAAACTTCTAAAAGATATATAGAGATTGATGATATGGATAGCAAAAAAAGAAAGGGTTTCGATCTGGTTTTAAATATATTATCACATAAAAATATTACAGTTACTGCTATAGAACAAATTAATGAGTTTTTAGAAAAAAATAGAGATATTATTGAAAAATTTGATCAAGACAATAAGCAAATTTATGATTCAAAATTTAAAGATGCCTTAGGTTTAGCAGTTGATGGAATCAACGCAAAAGCAGAGTTAAAAAGAAAGATGAAAGTTATTGGCGAATAAAATCATTGTCACTAATCAATTCAGATGCCTTATGAAGACAGCATTAAAGAGTTAATGAACTTATGATTAGTCAGTTATAACACTAGAGTAAAGCCAACTAAAAGTTTAAAGTAGTAAATTTTCACTTAGTATACTTGTTGTTTCTATCAAGAGATATTGTGATATAATAGTTTTATGTTAGTATTAGTCACATCCTTGTTGTTAATCATACTACTTTCTCGCATCACAGAGGAGTTAACAAAGATTCCTTCTACTCTATTTGTGATAGTCTATTCTTTTACCGTATCACTGTTTGTTCCTGAGCTATTTTCTATTAGCAGTGAGGAGTTTGATGAGATTTTGTATCTGATGTTACCAGTTATCTTATTGCCAGATATACTCAATATCTCCATTAAAGAGTTAAAAAGTTATTTTAAAGAGATAGTTTATCTTGCTGTGATTTCAGTTGTTGCATCTATAGCTATAGCCACCTTTGTTACCCCTTATCTACTCCCTAATTATGGTTTTACTATCGGGATGTTGATAGCACTCTTTACTATGCTAATGGCAACAGATGCTATTACAGTTGCTTCCATAATGTCTAAGTTTAAACTTCCTGATAGACTTAAAATATATGCTGAAGCTGAATCACTATTTAATGATGTTACTGCTCTTATTATCTTTTATTTTATAGCCTTGCCTCTTATAACTGGGGGAACTGTAACTGTACTTTCTGTAAATTATATTTTATTAAAAGTACTAGTACTCTCAACAATCATAGGTATTGTTATAGCTTATATAGGGTTTATATCTATGAAGATATTAAAAAATACATTTGATCAGATTGTCATTATATACCTTGTTGTTATCGTTTCATTTCTCATCTCAGAGCATTTTCATATTGCTGGAATCTTATCTGTAGTAGCTTCAGTTTTAACCTTTAAGTATCTTGTGCAAAAGGATACACAAGATGAGAGTAAGCGTCGTATTGAAAATGGCAGTAATCAACATTTAAAAGATAAATATTCTATATTAGAGCTTATAAAAAGTGTTCCAGCTTTAAGAAAAAGAGATTTTAGGGAGTATAAAAAAGAGGCGATGCTTATCGGTATCTTCGCTAATACAATAGTTTTTGTTATAATCGCCAATATAGTAGAGTTTGAGTTTTTGCTAATATACACTAAAGAAATTTTAGTGGTATTTATCATTACAAGTGTTATTAGGTTTTTTAGTATATCTTCTATGATAGTAGCCATGAAACTTCCATTTCGTTGGGCTAAAACGCTGACTTTATCAGGAACAAAAGGTGCCTTGGCAATTATTATGGCACACTCTATTCCCGATACATTTATTTATAAAGAGATGTTTGTAGCCATTGTTATAGGAAATGTTCTAATAAGTACATTTTTTTATACTATTTTATTGATGATACATATATCTCTTAATAAAAAAGCATACGACAAAGATATACGAAATATGCAACAAGATGGGGATGAAAGTATGGTAGAGTACACTAAAAATGTAATCGAAGTGCTTAACAAGGATACTATTACAGCTGCTTACAATACAGCCTTTATAGAAGATATTATTACTCATGAGTTGGCGCGATCTAGCCGTTATAAACTTGATCTTTCTATGCTTATTTTAAAGTTTTCAAAAGGTTTTGAAGATGTAAGCTCATTGAAAATCGCAGGAAAAATAATAAGGCAACATATTCGCTTAAATGACTATTTTGGTAAATTAAATGCTAATGAGTATATAATCGTAACAACAAACACATCTCTAGGTGGAGCAGTTGTGTTAGCAGAGAAAATTTCTGAAGAATTTTTATCAAGTAAAAACTTTGATATATCATATAATTTTGGAGCTACACAAGCACAGGAGAGTGATGATGCACAAACCATATATGAAAAACTTCAAGATGCACTTTCTAACAGTATAGAAAAGGGTAGTTGTTCTATAGAGATAGAGGTTTAGACCTATTTAAGATTGTTATAGGTTCTCTATAGTAAAATAACAATCTTATAACCCAAATAATTCCATAAGGATTTATAAAATTTATCTATGCTTGTGCTTAAGGGATGTTTAGTAAAAATTTTAAGCCACCTTATTGGTGGTGTAAATTTTTAATGAACCTGCCTTGAGTGCA
>JAYEGN010000127.1:0-12317 GCA_034659115.1 Campylobacterota bacterium | reverse complement strand
TTTGTCTAAAAAATCTAATTTTTTGACAAAGCTATCCTGTAGTGAGTAAATTTATTATGATATTTCTAGTACTCTGCTAAAGTTCAAACAGATCAGAAACTATGTCATCATCATATCTACAACTATGACCAATATTTGCCATAGTTGGTTTACTCCCAAATAGTACTTTTTCATTTTTATACTTATTGAAATAGAGTTGATAAAGGTTAAGTGCAAAGCTTCTGAGTATTGAGATGCTAAAAGGGTTAATATAAGCTATATGGTCATCTTCCCAAATACGAATCTCTTTGAATGTTGTCGCACCTTTTAGAAGTGCAAACAGTGCCATAAAGAGTATCTGGTAAAAGCATAAAGTAATACATTTGTATCAAAATATAGCATCGTTTACCATTTCATTTGTATTTGTTGCCATTGCCATTGTTAATGTTGTTTTATTGTTTGATTTATCTCTTAATTGACGAAATGTATCTAGTTTAGATACATTTTTATTTTGTTCTAATTCTTGAGAAACACCGTTTTGAATAGTTACATTTTTAACTATATTTTGTTTCAAATTAGATAATAAATCTATAACAAGATTTGTATATCTATCTTCAACATCTACTACTAATCTTTGCATGACTTCATACCCCCTTTAATATATTTATAATTATTGTATCTTTATTTTAATAATAATTGATTAAAACAAATCATCTAATGTTTGTTTGCTAATACTACTAATATAAGTACCGTGTAATGAATTTCCACTTTTGCGATATCATACTCCAAACATATTTTAGGATATAAAATGGGAAGAAGACCACGAATAGAGATTCACTCACAGTTATGTAACTCAAGTAACTCTGCTACTTCTAAAATAGTTTTAAAATAATAAAAGTGTAAATTTATGACACGGTACTTTTCTCAGAGGTTCCATTATAAAATTAGCATTATCCAAGCGGTTCCAATAGTCAAAAATATCACTGTATTTACAAGTGTGACGATACCACCTACCCTGTATATCTCCTCAGCCTTTATATACCCACTTCCCACAAAAATAACATTTGCTGATGAGCCTTGTGGTGTAATCAAGGCATTGAAGTTTGTTGCAAAAAGTAGCATAAAAGCCATTAGCTGTGCTGGAACCCCAGCTCCGATAGCAACACCTAAAAAGACAGAGAATAGAGCTAGCATCTGTGCTGTTTGTGAAACAAAGAAGTAGTGAATAAAAACATAGCTAAATGTTAGTAAAACATAAACAATACTCCAGTGATACCCAGCAACCATTTCAGATATATGCAGACCCACCCAACTCATAAATCCCAATTCATCAAGGTAAACACTCATTGTAAAAAGGATAGAGAACCAGATAAGTGTACTAAGAGCGTCACCCTCGTGCTTCATATCATCAACTGTAAAAATATTAAAAATCATTAAAACACTTAATCCTAAAAAAGCAACCGCCGTTTTATCAAGTCCCCATGCATTAGACATAATCCATAAAAAAAGCATACCGATAAAAGTAGAGGCCATTATCCACTCGTTTTTACTTACTCTACCCATTTTTTTAAGCGCTTCTTTGGCAATTTCTGGTGCATCAGGAGTTTTAGTTACCTCAGGAGGATATATTTTAAAAATAATCCATGGAACTAAAAAATATAGAAGAAGAACAGGAAGAGACGCAGCTAAAGCCCAAGAGCCATAGGAAATCTCAACACCAAATTTTTGTGCCATTTTTGCACCTGCTGGATTAGCTGCCATCGCTGTTAGCCATAGAGTTGATGAGAGTGTTAGTCCAGCCATTGAGGACATCATCAAGAATGAGCCTAGTTTTTTTCTTGTACCATCAGAAACTTTTGAACCGCTATCACTACTCACTGCATTTACTATTGGATAGAGTACCCCTGAGCGGGCAGTATTACTTGGAAAGGCAGGAGATATAAAAATATCAGCAGCTATAAGTGAGTATGAGAGCCTTAAAGGTGTTTGTCCAAATCTTTGAATGATTAAAAAAGCGATACGCTTTCCAAGTCCCGATTTTGTAACTCCTCTTGCTATTAAAAATGCAACAACAATAAGTAGAATAAAAGGTTCTCCAAAACCACTATAGGCATCAACTGGAGACAGGGTACCAGTTAAAACAACAACGGATAGTGCCAAAATAGAAGAGGTAAGAAGTTCAACGGCTTTGAAAATAACCCCAAAAAGCGAGCTTATGAAAATAGCAAAAAGATGCCATGCTTGAGTTTCAAGCCCACTCGGTGTGGGCGAGAACCAGATAGCAGTACCAATTAGTAAAACTATAAGTTGTAGATAGTGCTGATTAGTCTGTTTTGAGTGGTTTAAAATTTATAACCACCTATAAGTCTAAGAGAAAAGGTGTTTGGCTCTTCATCTAAATCGACATGTTCGTATGTACCTGTAAAGTATGCTCCGGTTTTAGTGCCGTAACTTACTCTTATACCGTTGAGTGCCATAGCATCTTGAGCATCGCCATTCGCATTTTGAGAGAACTTAGGATCTAAGTCAAACATAGTGTATCTGTATCCAATCCAAGTATTATCAAGTCCAAGTTTTGCTAAGTCATACCCAATTTGTGCTTTGTATGATGCTGCATTTTGTAAGCTTCCCGCTTCAAAGAAGTGGAAAATCATACCGTTGGCAAAGTATGGATACCCACCAAATGCACCAAGAGTTGCCCCTTGCCCCTCTCCATCTGTGTATTTTGCATAACCTGTCGCAAAGTTCAGACCAAAGTCAAAGCTTCCATCAAATCTTGCAGAGTAGAGCGAGTAGTCGATTTTTGTAGTGTCATGGTCAGCTAGTTCCCCAACACCTTGAAAATTCATAAGTTGCAGACCTGCATCGTAGCTAAAACCCCCTAGAGAGTTTGTGTAGTCATACTGCATAAAAAGAGTATTGTACATATTTTCTGCATAGTAGTTCCAGATTTGTAAGTTGTGATTTTCATTGTCGTTGTATTGGAAAGCACCAAAAGTGATACCGCTATTTCCGGCTCGCTCCTTATCCTCTTGCGCTACAAAAGAGGCATCTGCCATGGTATGGAACTCTGTACCATTGGCACCACTATCCCAAACACCTGCCATTTTACTAAAATAACCTAGATTAAATGTGATATTTTCCAGTGAGTTGTTTGTATAGTAAGCTAACTCAAATGAGTTTGCAAGCATATACCAATCATCTGAGTCAACCATAGGAGTCGTAAGCTCTTCACGACCTATAAGAAACTTATGCTGAGAGTCTTTGTATGATAGATAAGCCTCTTGTAAAATCATGAAAGACTCTTTTTCATTAGGGTCAAATACAAAAGTTCTTTTTTCATGTTTTTCATCATTGATACCAAAGTCAGTCGCTCCTGCAACCGTAACTTTAGCTCTTATGCGATTGTTTGCAGGACTCATTATAGAGAGCTTAGGCATCACATAGATACCTTTAGAATCTATATGACCTAGGTTTCTATCTGGATGAGTCGCTGTGCCATCTTCTAAAGGGGGATTTTGATAATCGTACTGAACCCAACCAGCTCTAATATCTCCTAAAAACTGCCAACCATCTACTATCTCTATACCTTGAGTTGTTTTAGCTTTTTTCTCGTATGTGTGGTCTTGTGAGAGACCAGAATCAAGTTTATCCTCTGCAAAAGCAGAAGTTGAAAGAGCAAGAGAAGAGACTATGATACTTAGTATTAATGTATTGTTTTTTAACATTTTGATTTCCTATTGGTTATATGGGTTTAGATTTAATTTATCTATGATATATTTTGCCGCTAGTTGTGCTCTTACACTATTTCCATATTTATCAAGCGGTGGAGATACGATACCTATACCAAACTTACCAGGGATAACAGCAAGGATTCCTCCTCCAACACCAGATTTAGCAGGTGCACCAGTGTCATATAACCAATCACCAGCATTATCGTAAAGACCTGCTGTTGCCATTATAGCCATTACTTTAGGTGTATGTTTTGCCTGAATTACTTGTGCTTTTGTAACAGGGTTTACTCCTTTGTTAGCAAGTGTTGCACCCATAACGGCTAAATCGTGTGCACTTACATTTAAAGAACACTGTTTTGTGTAGACTGTAGTCGCTTCGAGTGGATCGCTTCCCATTCTTCCATAAGCATCAAGAATTTTTGAGATAGCTTGGTTTCTTTTGTTGTCGTTCACTTCTGAGATATAGACTTCATCATTAAGTTTTAGGTTACGACCTGCATAAGCGGACATGTTTGCACTTATTTTTAACCATCTCTCATCAGAGTTTTTCGCCTCTACCCAAGATGTTGACTGAATAGCACCAGCATTTACAAAAGGGTTTGAGGCACTCCCTCCATGTTGTTCTATAGCGATGATAGAGTTAAATGCAGCACCAGTTGCATTTACACCGATTTTGTCTTGAACAAATTTTGAACCTTTTTCACTCATAACGAGAGCTGCTGTAAAGACTTTAGAGATACTCTGAATACTTACGACTTTTGTAGTGTCTCCGAACTCATAGACATTTCCGTTAGTATCTACAAAAGTGATACCAAAAATATCTGGATCAACGATAGCTAAAGCTTTAATATAGTCAGCATTAGCACCACCCATATCGCCTTTGTATCTGTTGTATGCCTCTTTGAGAACCTGTGTAATTCTCTCTTTGGTGAGCTCTTTTTGAACTAAAAGAGTATTTGTTGTATCTTTTGCAAGAGCACTTGAGTTGAAAACACCGATAACTAATAGCACTAGAGCTATTTTAAATAACTTAATCATTTGCGAGCCTTTTTTTTTGAAATATGCTCAAAGTATATCTAAAAGATTCTTATTATTATATGTTTTTTTTAGGTTTTTATTTAGAGCCTGTTGAGAATTATTTTCATATCTATATGCTTCTCTACATGTAGAGCAAACTCTTTGATTCTTGATGCTTTAGCACTTGTTGAAGAATTAAGAGTTTCCTAGTAAGATTTAGGAAGCAATTTATACTTATAGTTTGGACTGTTGTCACTGCTTGTCTCTACTGCTTTTGGTTTACTCTTAGTACCTACTTCAAACTTTTTTTTATCAACACTTTGAACATCATGAAATAATGTGCTAGCTATAAAAAAAAGCACCATAATCACAACAACACCTATATATGCAAAAATATAATTTTTTATATGCCCAGACTCAAAAGGATTTTTCATCAAAACTCATTTTTTAAGAGAATTATATACAAATAATGCTAACATATTTAAAATTTTTAAGGAAACTACATGCAAACAACAACTTTCAAAGGTACAACTGTAAATTTAGCTGGTAATGAACTCAATGTTGGTGATAAAGCACCATCAGTTATTGCGATAGGAACTGATTTAAGTGATGTAGAGATTGGTGGAGCAAAAGATAATATTCAGCTTATCATAACTGTGCCATCACTCGACACCGATACATGTGCAGCAGAAACTAGAAGGTTTAACCAAGAGGTAGATGATTTAGATATATGTGAGACAACGGTGGTATCTATGGATTTACCGTTTGCATCTCAGCGTTTTTGTACAACAGAGGGCATAGCAAATTTAACCGTTACCTCTGATTATATCGATAAAGAAGTAAGTAAAGCGTTCGGTGTTCTAATGGATGACAATAAACTTAAAGGTTTAAGTGCAAGAGCGGTTTTTGTTGTCGATAGAAATGGTGAAATTGTTTATAAAGAGATAGTTTCTGAAGTAACAGATGAACCAAACTATCAAGCAGCATTAGAGGCTATTAAAGAAGCTAGATAGTTTACGATGATTTAAACAAAAACTTAAAACGAGAAAAAATCTTGTTTTAAGTTCTTAAATAAATCTCTCATTCTTCGTCATCTTCTAAAAATTCTTCAGGGTCGTCTAAACAGTCCATACCATCTGAATGATTGAGTACATGTGCACCATGAGTATATGTAAGTTCACCACCCATTTTTCCTTGATAAACTACTCCCGCAGAGATGATTGCCACTAAGAGTATCGCTAAAACTTCCATTTTAAATATCTGTTTATAGCAAGCCACGAGTTTAATAAGGGCTACTATGCCCATAGCAACACTTAAGTAAAGAGCAGATGCCTTGTGCTCTTTTAGTAGTTGCTGAGCATCCCCTGATAGTAGCATATAAACTTCAGCTCCATCATCTTTGCCCGTAAAAAAAGCGATGATTAAAAAAATAGCTGCCCCAAGCATAAAACGAGTGGAAATTCTAGACATGAGTTCACTAGGTTTTATTAGGTATGCTAAGCCAATAATCAATGAGATGATTGGAAGAACTATGGCGAAATGTGCTGATGCTGGATGTAACATGTGATATACCTTTATAATAATTTAATGTATTCTACATTTAAAATATATAAATTTTTCTTATAAAATAAAGTTATATTTTAAAGACAGTAAAAAAATTATTTAGACTTTTTTATAAAATTTAAGTTTAACAAGATATCATAATAGTTATGAAATGGATATATATAATAGTACTTGCTTTTATTTTTAGTGGTTGTGATCTGTTTGAATCCAAAGAGGATAAAGCAACAAAAATTATCAATGAAAAGATAGCATTTGAAAAAAAGATAGAGGAATCTAAAGAGGTTCAATTGGAAAAATTATCTGCTCAAACACAAAGAGAATTGGCTATATTAGAATCTAAAAAAGAGTTAGCAAATATAGAAAAAGAAAAAGAGTTAGAAAAAATTCGTATGCAATCTGAACTTGAAAAACAAAGAATTGTTTTAGCTCAAGAAAAAGAACATGCTATGTTTGAGCAAAAAATGCAATTAGAATCACAGATGAACAATATGGAGTTAAAACGATATATGATGCTCCTTTTAGGACTTTTTATTTTACTAAGTTGTTTTTTTATTTTTTATTATTTTAAGAAGAGAAGAGAAGATAAGTTACGGGCATATGAGGATAATCTACAAAAATATTTTAATCATAAAGAGAATGAAGCTCGGGTGAAGATTGCTGAAAAAATGCTTGACACTATAGGTTCGGGAACTCTTGATAAAGCTCAAGAAAACCAACTTATTGGAGCATTTAGTGGGCATGTTGATAGTGATGGATATCAACAGCAACTTATTGCTGAAGATATAGAAATCATAGAAGAAAAGAAAACTACTACTTAGTTAATCTAACTCTAACAGATTGTTCATGAGCTGTTAAGCCCTCTGTGTTTGCTATCAATGCACAATCTTCACCAATCTCATCGATTCCCTTTTTAGAAAAAGAGATGATAGATGTTTTTTTCATAAAGTTTTCTACTCCAAGGGGAGAGTAAAATTTAGCTGTTCCACCTGTAGGGAGTGTATGATTTGGTCCTGCTACATAATCACCAATAGCTTCAGGCGTATAGTGACCTAGAAAAATTGCTCCTGCATGTTTGATGAGTGGTAAAAATTCAAAGGCATTGTCAGTTGCGATTTCTAAATGCTCTGGGGCGATTTCATTCATAAGTTTAATCGCTTCATCCATATCACATGTAACGATAATTGCACCTCTTTGTTCTATGGATTTTCTAGCAATTTCTTGGCGAGGAAGTTTAACAAGCCAGTTTTCAAGTTCAGTTTTTACATCGTCTGCTAACTTTTGAGATGGAGTTATAAGGATAGAACTTGCCATCTCGTCATGTTCAGCTTGTGATAGCAGATCTATTGCTAAGTGTGATGCGTTAGCACTATCATCTGCCAATATACCTATCTCACTTGGTCCTGCTATCATATCTATATTGACATCACCAAATACCATCTTTTTTGCTGTTGCAACAAAGATATTTCCTGGTCCAGTAATAACATCAACCTTTGGTATACTCTGTGTTCCATAGGCCATCGCTGCTATGGCGCTAGCACCACCAACTTTATAAACTTCCGTGACACCGCATAGATGACATGCAGCAAGCAAAAGAGAATTAACTTCATCTTGGGGTGTTGGAGTACATACGATTATCTGCTCAACTCCTGCAACTTGTGCTGGAATTACATTCATAAGAAGTGAAGATGGATAGGCTGCTTTTCCACCTGGTATATAGAGTCCAGCACTATCAACAGCTGTTACTTTTTGTCCTAAAATAGTTCCATTGTTTTCTGTGTCAAACCAAGATGCAGGTTTTTGTTTTTCGTGGTATATTTTGATTCTCTCATAAGCTACATGTAGAGCAGATTTAAGTTTCTCATCTAGCTCATCATATGCCTTGCTCATAGACTCTGTAGATATTTTTAGGTCTTCATCATTTGCGGGAGTCCAGTTATCAAACTTAGCTATATGCTCTTTGAGTGCTCCGTTTTTATCAGTTTTAATCTCATCTATTATATCTCCTACAATTGAGCTAACTTGAGCTATATCCATCTTTGCACGATTTAAGAGTTCATCAAACTCTGCTTGAAAACTACTATTTTTTGTATCTGTAAAAATCATCTTTATTTCCCATCTTTTATCTGTGTTTTACTAAACTCTTCATTTACAATTCTGAGAGCTTCTAAAAAGTCATTAGATTCTATCATCCCCATAAGTGGCTGAAACAGAGGTGTTCCATCTTCTTTTAAAAACCATAAAGCAGGTAAACCCGGAGCATACAAATCTTTTGGCACATAATCATTCTCATCAATTTGAGCGATGATAGAGATATAGTCTTTATTGAGTGCTTCTATAACTTTTTTATCTTTAAATGTAGTTTTTTTAAGAATAACACAATACTTACATGTATCACGAGAGATTACAAAAAACATGGGCTTGTTTTCTTTTATAGCCTGTTTTATTCCACTTTGATAGTCTTTAGCCCAGTTGATACTATCTGCCATTATCGTTGTAGCAAGTAGAAGAGATATAGATAAAAATATTTTATGAATCGGCATTGAGTGCCTCCCTATATTGAGTTTTAATTTTAATGTACATGTTTTTTTACCTTTTTAATTAATTCTTTAGAACAATCTAGTGCACTTTTGTTTGTAACATCTATAACTACATCAGCTAGAGCTAAATACTCAGGTCTTCTTTCATCATAGAGTTTTTTTGCTTGATCTAAATTTTTGAGAAGTGGTCTTTTTTTTAACTTCCTTAATGAGTTTGGATGACTTTTGATCCGTTTTATAATAGCATCAAATGGTGAATCTAAAAGCACAACGGTTCCAATCTTTTTAAGATTGTTTTGTTTATAAAATCCACCACCAGTTGATATTAGTGTATTGCTTACACTTGATTCTAGCCATTTAGCAACATCAAGCTCAAGTTTTCTAAAATATGTTTCACCAAGTGTTTCAAAAATATTTTTGATTTTTTGGTTTTGCATACTCTCTATCAAATCATCTGTATCAAGAGCAATGAAATCTGAAATTTTTACTACTTCGCGAGCAACACTGCCTTTTCCAACACCCATAAAACCTATTAAAATTATATTGTTATAACTTGTCATTTTCATCTCTTTTTTAAGTAGCCTGTTTGAACATGCTCATGTCAAAATCCGGCTTAGTTTTTTTGATTTTCAGATAGATTAGCATTGGTGCTATGACATTATATTGTAAAATTATCATACTTACTATAAAACAACCTGCAGATACACTTAACGCCATAGGTATATAAAAAGCAAAAATAAAACCAACCAAAGATGCTAAAAATAAAATAAACTGTATCTTTGCTAGGGTTTTGTTTGTCATTTCATTCATTGTTGGTATAGTCATATAGCCCATAGCATTTAGGTGAAACCATACAAGAAAAGGAACTATTTTATAAAGCATCCCTATCATGATGGAGAGTATAAAACCACCACCAAGAAGTATGGCAACCATAACCACATATTCATTTTTGAAATATTCATCAAAAACCCAAACAAATGAGCCGAGCGTTAAAAATATACTTGCGGTTCTCCAGTACCATACCGTTACATCGCTAATGGGACGACGACGCTTATTTAGTTTTATCCATACTGTTGTAGCAAATGCCCAGAAGAATAGGGCTATCCACGCTTTTGCAAGTATAGATAATGGCTCAAAGTATATGCTTGTTACCAACCATAAAAGTAGACCGATACTTATGAGAGTGACTACTCTTTTTTTACAAAATTTCTTAAATTTTGGTGCAACATAAAACATTGGTAGAACTTGAAAAGTAACACCTATGATAAGTATGCCTGCAAAACCAAATATACCCCAGACACTGTGAATATTTGCTATCATATTTCTATATTGAGCTAAATCATTATCTATATAAGTAAAAAGTAAAAATAATCCCATCAAAACTGTAAATCCGGCAAAAATTAGACTTGTTGTCATAGCTTTTACAGTTGCGTTGAAATTTTTTACCCTTAAAATTGCTAAACCTATGACACCTATCATCATCATAAATCCAGACCCAAGTAAAACTATAGCAAGTAAATTATATAAAGAGTTTTCAGATGATAAGCCTAGTATCATAAAGATAGAACCAAAAACTAAAGATAAATAGGAGATTTTGGATACTAAATCAACTTTAGGGATAACTACACCAGCTAAAACAGGGAGCATCTGAGTTAAAGATCCTAGCATAATAAACCCTAAAAATCCTATGCTCAAAATATGAGTAATGATAATGGCATCTGTTGAGTATCTAGTCATTAGTAGAGCAGAATCACTGAAAAAAATTAAAAAACCAGCTAATATTGCAAACAAAGGTGCAGTTAAATAAAATCTCACAGGTGCCATAATTGGTGGCGCTTGATCTATAGATAAACCGTTAAGCTCCATAGATTATGCCTTTAATACTACTGTGCAATCATAGACTCCATCATATCTACAACTCTGTCTGATTCTGCGCTTAAGTGTTGCTGTGCCATTGGGTAAAGCATCTGCTCCTCTTTCATATTGTGCTGTTGCATTAAAATCATCAAAGTTTCACTTAGTCCAAAAAACTTATCTTTATCTTGGGTATCTATCGCATCGCTCATCTGAGCCATAAGATTTCTCATCTGAGTATGTTCATGTCTCATCATCTGAGTTGGTCCCTCAGTTATGCCAGTTTTTTGTTCAAACTCTGTAAACATAACTTTTTCTTCCATCTGAAAATGTCTCTCGGTACATTTTACAAACTCTTCATAAGCAACTCTAGCATCAGCCAAAGAGCTACTAGCACTATCTTCCATCGCTGCAAAATATCCATCACATCTTGAATGATCTGCTGTTAAATACTCTTTTATTGTAATCATTAATTTAAACCTTTTTAAAAAATTTTTGTATTATATTGAAAAAATATAAACCTTGAACTATCACATGTCAATACTATTATTTACCGTTTAGAAACAGTAGGTATAAAATTCCCCATAGTATAAAAACAATCAGTGCAATACCACTGAAAAGTATGATGATTCTAATCATAAAATATATAAAAAACCTAAATAAGCCCATCAGTTTTTATATGGAACTACTAGCATATTATTTCTTTTCATATACATAATTCCACCCTTGAAGTTTATGACATCATATCCAAGTTTTTTAGATAAAAAATCAGATATTTGTTTAGTTCTGCTTCCTGTTCTACATACCAATACAAAAGGTTTTTTAGTATCAACCTTTTGGTTGAGTTTAGTTAAAAAATCATCAACATCATAAGCACCTCTTTCATCAAAAAACATAATTGTTATAGAGTTCTTGATAATGCCTGTTCTTTTCCATTCAGGCGGTGTTCTAATGTCTACTATTGGTATACCAGTATCGATAAGTTCTTGAGATGGGTACTGATGTTTTACTGTAGCAAGTAGAGATATACTTAAAAATATAGATGATAATAAAATTTTTATCAAATTGTTCTCCATAGTTGAAATTTCATTGTATAATTGTATCTATAATTAACAAATAGGTGAAAAATGGCAGCATCAAATAAAGCTATAGAAAATGCAAATAGACTTCGTTATATCAGAGCATTGGAGAGATTTCATAAGAGTACTCTTTCATATTTAGCAAATACTCCTGAATTATCCAAAGAGGGGTTTGATAAAAAGGTTGAGAACTCTTTAAAAGTTTTCAAAAGAGTTCAAGAGATAGCTCTTTATAAAGGGGAGTTACAAGATTTACAGACTCTTGTAAAAAAGATTATATCACTCAGAGAATCGCAAGATAGCATAGATGATATCAAAGATATCATCATACATAGCTCAAATCAGTTAGATAAGAGCAAAAATGCTAGGAGATATAAAAAGGACAAGCATTCAAACTCTAAATTTGATGAGTGGGAATAACGCTTTTTTTATATATACATAAACTGAGAGAGTAAAATTATTATAATAACGAGTGAAAATGGAAAAAGATGGCTTTTAAATATCCAAGGATTTATGCCAAAGAGTTTTTGATTTATGCCTCGTAGTCCAAGCCA
>JAYEGN010000126.1:0-2500 GCA_034659115.1 Campylobacterota bacterium | reverse complement strand
AACAACACATAGAACAACTAAAGCGAATGGTATCTGCTTATCTTGATTTGGCAGAAGGTAGAGCTTTGAGAGGTATTGTGACCAATATGAAAGATTGGGTAGAGTTTTTGGATAAGTTTTTAGCACTATCAGACTATCCTATTTTACTTGATAATGGAAAAGTATCAGCCCTTGAAGCAAAGTTAAAAGCTCATAGTGAGTATGATAAATACAGAGTGATACAAGATAGAGAGTATCTATCTGATTTTGACAGACTACTTTTTGAGATGGATGAAAATGATGTCAAATAAAATAACAGAAAATAAAATAGAACTTTTAGAAAAAATAAATTCAGAAAAAGATATACTTTTTTCTGAAAAAAAGTTAAGGTAAATTTATGAAATCTATCGAAGAAATGGTACTTTCAAGAATATATGGAAATGGAAAGGGGTATGCATTTTCTTCTCATGATTTTATTGAAGAATTTTCTCAAAATAGTATCGACAAGGCTTTATCTACTTTAAGCAAAAAAGGTAAAATAAGAAGAGTAGCAAGGGGTATCTATGACTATCCAAGATATAGTGATTTTTTAAAACAGCAATTAAGCCCAGACATAGAACAAGTAGCTCATGCTTATGCTAGAAAATTAAACTGGAGTATTGAAGTGAGTGGGGATACTGCATTAAATATCTTAGGAATCTCTACGCAGGTAGTAGCTAAATATATATACCTGAGCAATGGACAAAACAAAAGCTACAAAATAATGGATAACACAAGTTTAGAGTTTAAAAAGTCATCTTTAAAAAACATAGGTTTTAAATATAAAGAAAGCTCGTTAATTGTGCAGGCTTTAAAAGCTTTGGGTAAAGAACATGTTACTGATACGGTGATAGAAAAAATACATAGAAAAATTGATGAAAAAATGTATGAAAAGATACTTAAAGATACTAAAACTTCTACAGTGTGGATTTATGAAACGATAAAGAAAATTTGTAAAAAAGAGTTAGATAATGGATAAGATTGCTTTAGGTTCTGCTCAAAATCGAAAAGATTTGTTTAGTGAAACCGCAAGCAAGATGAATACTGTTCCATCTATCATAGAAAAAGACTTTTGGGTGGTGTGGACATTAGAGAAAATATTTTTAGATGAGCGACTTAATAGGATTTTGATGTTTAAAGGTGGCACAAGCCTTTCTAAAGTGTTTGATCTTATAGGTCGTTTTTCTGAAGATATAGATCTGATACTTGACTGGAACCTTGTCACAGAGCAAAACCCTCAAGATTCACGAGGAGCCAATAAGCAAGATAAATATAACAAGAAAGTGAACAAAACCGCTAAAGCATATATAGAAAATAATCTTTTACCGATTGTGTCAGAGCTAGTTGAACCTACTTGTAGCTGTAAAATTGATGAAGATAACCCTCATAATATCAATATAAGTTATCCAGTCCATTTTCATGATGATTATTTACGACCTGAGATTTTACTTGAAATCGGTCCATTGGCTGCTTGGTTACCATTTGATAGTTTTGAAATCAGTTCTTACGCAGCACAAAAATTTCCACAAGTTTTTGCAAAAGCAAAATGTAGAGTCAATGCCATAGTGGCAAAAAGAACCTTTTGGGAGAAAGCTACTATTTTACAAAATACAGCTCTTAGACCTGAAGAAAAACCTCTTCCGCCAAGATATTCTCGACACTATTACGATTTAGCGTTGATGTCATTATCAACTGTAAAAGATGAATCTCTTAAAGATTTAGGACTATTAAAAGAAGTAACAGAATTTAAAAGTAAGTTTTATATGGATAAATGGTCCGATTATGCAAGTGCAAAACCTGGAAGTTTAAAGTTACTACCGCCTGATTTTAGAATAGCTGAACTCAAAAAAGATTATAAAGCTATGGAGCATATGATTTTTGATAAATATTTAGTGTTTGAAGAGATACTGAAAATTTTACAGGCATTGGAAGATGAAATAAACTCTTTGGAGCAAACTGATGAATAAAATAACAGAAAACGAAATAGAACTTTTTGCCATAGAGCTTTTAGAAAAACAAGGTTTTGAATATATCTATGCTCCAAACATAGCATCTGATAGTGAAGCACCTCTCAGAGAATCTTTTGAAGATGTAATACTCAAAGAAAAACTCACTTCCTCTCTAACTGCTATTAACCCAACTTTAGAATACGACCAAATAGAATATGCTGTAAAACAATGCCAAAGACTAAGAACAACAGAACTATTAACAGATAACGAAGCCTTTCATAAAATGCTTACAGAAGGCATAACTGTTGAAGTTCTTCGAGATGGTGTAACTCGTGGAGAGATAGTAAAGCTTATAGATTTTGATGATATATCTAACAATGACTTTGTAGTATCAAATCAATTTACTATTATAGAAAACGGTATCAACAAACGACCAGATTTAATTCTCTTTATAAATGGCTTGCCTCTTGTAGTAGTAGAGCTTAAAAATCCAGTAGATGAAAATGCGACTATTGGTTCAGCATATAAACAGA
>JAYEGN010000125.1:0-2527 GCA_034659115.1 Campylobacterota bacterium | reverse complement strand
CAGAATTATAGACAGCTACTACAACATCTATAAAACAAAAAAACTTAAAGGTTATGCTAAATTAAGTTTTAATCTTTTGAGAGATGTTGATAAAATATCTTCTGCTAATTTAAAAGTTGCTGCTTAAGAGAGCCAAGAATTTTAAAACTATTTTAGAAATAGCAGAGTTACTTGAGCTGCACCCTTATGAGCGAATCTCTATTCGTAGTCCACGGCACCTATATCCATATATTGGAAAACAGATAACTCATTTTATATAAAATAACTTTTATATAAATTCTCATTTGCTATAAAAGTTATTTTATAGTAAACTTCTATAAAAGGAGTATCAATGAAGCCAATATTAAAAAAAATATCTAAAGCTTGGTTATCAAAAAAGATACCAAGTTTTTATAGAAGTTTATATGATAAAATTGATTTTAAGACTAGGATAATTGGAATCAAAGGTGCTCGTGGTAGTGGGAAAACAACTATTTTACACCAATATGCTAAAAATTCCAATTTTAAGCCAAGTCAAATATTATATGTAAGTTGTGATTCTCCTATTATGGCAGATGTTGACCTATTTGAATTAGCAACCTCTTTTGAACAATATGGCGGAAAACTATTGTTAATAGATGAGATACATAAATCAGTTCATTTTAGCTCGCATATAAAATCTATGTATGATTTTTTAGATATTCAAGTAGTATTTACAGGTTCTTCGGCAATTATATTAAATCATGAAAGTGCTGATTTATCAAGAAGAGCAACGATGTACTATCTCCCTTGTATGTCTTTAAGAGAGTTTATAGCATTAAAAGAAAATATAAATTTAAAATCATACACGCTTAAAGATATCATAGAAAATCATGAAGATATAAGTTTTGAGATATTAGAACAGATAAAACCACTTGAACACTATTCTGCTTATATTAAATATGGTGCTTATCCATTTTTTAAAGAATCTATTAGGGATTATCCTAGTAGATTACTTGATGTTATAAATGTAACAATAGAATCTGATTTAAGTGCAATATTTAATATAGATGCTTCAAAACAAAATGTACTAAAAAGAGTGTTAAGTATGTTGTGTAGTACAACACCTTATGAGATAAGCAAATCAAAACTAAGTCAAGATACAAATATATCATGGGCAACACTTTCAAAATATTTAACATACATGAAGCAAGGTGATCTTATAAATCTAATAGATGCTCTCAATAGTCATAAAAAATTAAACAGAGCTAGCAAAATGCTTTTAAATAATCCAAATCTGTTTTATGTTTTATGTTCAGAGCCAAATATAGGTAGCATTAGAGAGAGCTATCTTGTATCTACTTTAAATCATATTCATAACATCCACTACCACGACAAGGGAGATTTTATAATAGATAACAAATATATATTTGAAGTAGGTGGAGCTTCAAAAGGCGACAAACAGATAAAAGATATAAGTAATGGATTTGTAGTAAGAGATGATATTGAAACTGGATATAACAATGTTATTCCACTTTGGTTGTTTGGATTTTTGTATTAATGCATAAGATTAAATTAGTTTTATTAAAGTTTACAACAGAGTGATGATGTTACTGTGCTTGAGTTGACATTTTCATATATATAATATATACTATTGTAAAACACACTTATATAAGGAACCTGTCATGCATACAATTTCCCAACTAGAAAAGCAACAAGTTGGTTTACGCTTACCGAAATATTTAGTAGAAGAGATAGATTCTTTTACTGCTCAATTTTCTATTAATAGAACTGATGTAATAGTCGAAGCAATTACTTCATATATCAGTGAACAAAAAGCTAATATATTTTACAGTGATTTTGATGCTGGATGTAAAGAGTTAAAAAAATCACTTGATAATAATAGTGCAGATTCTCTAAAGTCACTAGATGAGTTAATTGATGAACTTGACCATAAAAACTCTTAGTTATTTTGACAAAGATGTTAAAAAACTCTTTAAAAAATATAAACGACTTCCATCTGATTTAAAGGTTTTAAAAAAAGAACTATTGGAAAATCCAAAATCTGCAATAGAGTTAAGTCATAGTTGTTATAAGATCAGATTAGCTAATAGTTCAATACCAACAGAAAAAAGTGGTGGATTTAGAATTGTTTACTATCATATAGATACTAATGATAATATATACCTTATGAGTATCTATTCAAAAAATGAATTAGAAAATATTGACGATAAAATTATCTTACAAATTTTAAAAGAATATGGGTTACTTTAGAGCATAAGCAAGAGATGAATCTAAAGTTGCTCCCGTGAACAATCTTGCTTACTAAAGAGCATCTTTAGGGTATCCTCATTTATAAGCACCTCCCTAAGAGGTGCCAAGTATGAAGAAAAACTGTTTTTTCCTCGCTTTTCATTTTTATAGAGTTGCATTTTTATCTTGTTTGATAATTTTTTAGCACTATCTAGCATTGTTATGGAACCTATTTCCCTTATACCCTCTTGCTTTGCTATAAGATGAGCGTAAAATCTTAGTGTTAAAAGTGTAGAACTTTTGTCGTTATATGCGA
>JAYEGN010000124.1:5834-39072 GCA_034659115.1 Campylobacterota bacterium | reverse complement strand
ATTATATTTAAATTAAGTACACTGGAGGAAGTGAAATGGGAAAAGATAGTTCTGTAGCTCCAAAAGAAAGAGTTAATATAGTATATAAGCCAGATACTGGTGATCAAAAAGAAGAGGTGGAGCTACCTCTTAAGATGTTGGTAATGGGTGATTTTATCGGTAGAGAAGATGATAAAAATCTTGAAGAGCGTAAAGCTATAAATATTGATAAAGATAATTTTAATGATGTTATGGAGGGACAAGGCTTAAGTGTTGAGATGAATGTTCCTAACCATCTAAGTGAAGTTAAAGATGATGAAGAAAGAGGAAATCTTTCTACTACTCTGAACTTTAAAAAGATGAGAGACTTTGAGCCTGATACGATTGCTAAAGAGGTTCCTGAGCTTAAAAAACTTTTAGATTTAAGAGATGCTTTGAGTGCTCTAAAGGGTCCTTTAGGAAATGTTCCTGAGTTTAGAAAACTGATTCAGACATTAGTAAAAGATGATGCTTCTCGTGATACTCTGCTAAAAGAGTTAAAATTAGATGAGGAGGAGTAAAATATGAGTACAGAAGAACAGCAGGTACAAGCTACTGAAGGTGGCGAAGCTGAGTCATTATCTCTTATAGATGAGATTGTATCTCAAACTAAGATGAAGCCGAGTGATGAGGGCTACTCTATCACCAAGCAGGGTGTTCAAGCTTTTATAGATGAACTTCTAAAGCCTCAAATGGAGGGTGAAAAAGTTTCAAGTGCTATTGTTGATAAGATGATAGCAGATATTGACTCCAAACTAAGTTCTCAGATGGATGCGATTTTGCATAATGATGATTTTCAAAAGATGGAGTCTTCTTGGCGTTCACTTAAATCTTTAGTAGATAAAACAAATTTTCGTGAAAATATTAAAGTTGAGATGTTAAATGTCAAAAAAGAGGAGCTTCAAGATGATTTTGAAGATGCACCAGAGATTACAAAATCTGCTCTTTATCAGTTAGGATATACTGCAGAGTTTGGACAGTTTGGTGGGCAACCTTATGGGCTTGTGCTGGGTAATTATGATTTTAATAGTGGTTCTGAAGATATCGCTTTGATGCAAAATTTATCTAGTGTTTCAACTATGATGCATGCACCATTTATTGGTTCTGCAAGTCCAAAGATGTTTGGTGTTGAGAGTTTCTCTGAACTACCAAAGTTAAAAGATTTAAAGTCTATCTTTGAGATGCCTCAATATACAAAATGGCGTTCTTTTAGAGAATCTGAAGATTCTCGTAATTTAGGATTAACAGTTTCTAGATTTTTACTCCGTACTCCTTATGGAGAGGACACAAAAAAAGTAAAAAGCTTTAACTATGAAGAGGATGTAAGTGGCTCAAATGATGATTTTGTATGGGGTAACTCAGCATTTGCATTTGGTTCAAATATCTCTAAAAGTTTTGCTTCTTATAGATGGTCATCAAATATCATAGGACCACAGGGTGGTGGAGCTGTTGAAGATTTGCCGGTTTATAACTATGAGTCTATGGGTGAGCTTCAAACAAAGATTCCTACTGAAATCCTGATTTCAGAAAGAAGAGAGTTGGAGTTGGCTGATGAGGGTTTTATCGCTCTTACTATGAGAAAAGGCAGTGATAATGCAGCATTTTTCTCGGCAAACTCAGTACAAAAACCAAAAGTTTTTGCCAATACTCCAGAGGGTAAGCAGGCTGAACTAAACTATAAACTAGGAACGCAACTTCCATATACATTTATAGTTTCAAGATTGGCTCACTATATTAAAGTCATACAAAGAGAAAATATCGGTACATGGAAATCAAGAGGAGAACTAGAAGATGAACTCAATAACTGGATTCGTCAATATGTGTCTAATCAAGATAATCCATCTGCCGGTGTTAGAAGTAGAAGACCTCTTCATAAAGCAGAGATAATTGTTAGTGATGTAGAGGGTGATCCAGGCTGGTATAAAGTGTCACTAAAAGTAGTTCCACACTTTAAATATATGGGCTCTTCGTTTGAGTTATCACTTGTTGGTAAGCTAGAAAAAGAGTAGTAAAAATTTAAATTAAAAAAAAGGATTCAAAATGGCAATGACAAGTTACTTGACATTAGAGGGTACAAATCAAGGTAAAATCGAAGGTGATGTTGCACAAAAAGGGCGTGAGAAAACTATTTTAGTATATGGTGTTGAGCATAATATTGAGATACCTCGTGATACTCATACGGGTATGCCAACAGGACAAAGAGTTCACATGCCTCTTACTATCACTAAGCATTTAGATCAAGCTTCTCCAAAACTTATGCAAGCTGTAACTTCAGGTGAACATATGAAATCATTTGAACTACAGTACTATCGTATAAATGAAAAGGGTCAAGAAGAGCATTACTATACTGTAAAGCTTGAAGAAGCGATAGTAGTTTCAACTAGACAATATAAGCCAGTGACATTTTTGCCAGAGAATAAGCCATATCATGATATGGAAGATATCTCTTTTTCTTATGAAAAAATTACTGTGACTTATGAGCCAGACGGTGTAGAAGCAGAGGATGATTGGAAACAACCAAAATCATCTTAATATTCAGGGTTTGTACCCTGAATATTTAAAATAGTTCTCTAGGTTGATTGATGTTTAAAGAGCGATTATTAGAAAGAGTTTCTCATATGGAAGAAAACCCTTCCTATCGTCCAGATGTACTTAGTGCAGATGTAGAGCTTCGTTCGATTCTGAAGTATATTCAAAATATATTATCGACAAAGCAGGGTAGTGCAATTATATCTTATGACTTTGGTATTCCAGATGTAACAAACTTTCATGATAAATCTTATGGTCAGTATATAAAAGATATGGAAAATAGTTTGATTCAAACAATTTTAAGGTTTGAGCCAAGACTAAAGAATGTCAAGGTGATATATGATAACAGTGATGATAAAACTACAGTTATGCACTTTAAAATTCAAGCACAGCTTCTAAACTATGAAGATGTAGAGGTTGTTTTTGAAACTGTAATAAATCCTGATGGTAAAGTAGATATTAATGAGTGATAAATCATTTGAAAGATATTTTCAAGAGGAACTTAGTAAGGTAAGAGGTTTAGCTAGAGAATTTTCTGCCCAACATCCAGCAGTAGCTCCACTGCTGAGTGCAAATAGTTCTGATCCCGATGCGGAACGACTTTTAGAAGGTGTTGCGTTCCTTATGGGGATGTTACACAAGAAGCTAGATGATGATTTTCCAGAAGTTATTCATGGGCTTATGAATATACTTTTCCCTCACTATTTAAGACCGATTCCAGCTCTTTCAATCCTGAAGTTTAGTCCAAAACCAAGTTTAAGAGAAAAGATTATCATACCAAAGGGTACTATTGCTAACTCAACTCCTGTAGATGAAGTTGAGTGCAGTTTTGCGACAACTACAGAGTTTAATATATACCCAATAGAGATAAAGAAATCAACATATAAACTTGGTGAAAAAGAGAAGAGTTCCTTAGAGTTAGAGATAAACTTGATAAATACAAGCTTAAATGCACTCGATCTAAATCAGCTTAGTTTTTATTTGGGAGATAGTTTTACTAACTCATCAAATATCTTTATGCTACTCAATCATTATCTATCTGATATCTCTATAGAGTTAGATGATGGTGACTTTTTTAAGCTTAGTAAAGATGCACTTGAATGCGAAGGTTTTAAAAGGAAGAGTTCACTCTTTAGTTATCCAAAAAATGCTTTTTCAAGCTATAGAATACTCCAAGAATATTTTGTCTTACCACAAAAATTTTTCTTTTTTGCCCTATCTAATTTAGAGGATTTAAAAAAATACAACTCTAAAAGCTTTAAAATTATCTTTCATTTTACTAACTCTTCTATGTTAAGCTCAATTGCAGATGATGCTATTAAACTTTTTTGTACACCAGTTACAAATCTATTTGAAGCTGAAGCAGAACCCATAACTTTATCACATAAAAAAGAGCTGATACGGATTTATCCACCAGCGAGGTATCGTGATAAGTATCAAGTATATGATATAAAAAATGTATCAAGTTATGTACAAGGAGAGATTGAAAATAGAGAGTACTTAGCATTTGAATCTTTTGAAAAAGATACTAAAAACAATAAAAACATATACCAAGTATATAGAAAAAAATCTGTAATAGATGCGAAAGAGGTGCTTTATATAGGTTTGCATTATAGAGATGAACTACCTACAAAAAAAGAGGTTTTATCTATCAAGATTAGTTGCACTAATGGTTCACTTTCAGAAAGATTGCAGTTGGGAGAAATTTCACAAAGCAGTGATAACTCTCCAGAATTAACAACATTTAAAAATATCATTCCCTGTACTATGCAGATCGATTCTCCTGTTGATGAAAATAGCTTGTGGCAGTTTATTTCACACCTTAGCATAAACCTTTTAACATTGGCAGATATAAGAACTTTTAAGGAGATGTTGAAGCTCTATATGTTTTCAAACAATAGAGATAAAAGCAAGGTAGCAAAAAATCAAAAAAGAATAGATGCTATTGAAGATTTTGAAGTACAATCTATAGATAGAGTTAGTAGGGGTTATCTGCTTAAGGGTCATAAGGTTATTATGAAAGTTAGGCAAGATTATTTTGCTTCGATTGGTGACATGTATCTATTTTGTAGTGTTATTTTGGAGTTTTTGGGTAGCTATGCAGCACTTAACACATTTGTCGAACTAGAGGTGAAAGAGAAAATTACGGGAGAGAGTCTATCATGGGCACCAATTCTTGGCAACAAAAAGTTGATATAAAACAACAACTTTTACAAGAGAGTAGTAAATTCTCATTTATACAAGCTATGAGGCTTTTAGAACTAGAATCAAGAAATCAAGATAGTAGTTCTAAGAAAAAAATTCGTGTTCATCCTCGTTTATCTTTAGATTTTCCAAATAGTGATATTATAGATATACAAGAGATAGATGATTTTATTAAGATGACTGTTGCTTTTATGGGGCTTTATGGTGAGTCCTCTCCTCTTCCTACTTTTTATACAGAATCTTTATTGGATGAAGAGTTAAATGATGGTTCTGTAATGCGAGAGTTTATAGATATTTTTAATATCCCTATATATCAAGCCTATTTTGAAGTATGGCAAAAAAATAGACTCGGCGTTAGATTAAATGAGTTTAAAGATAGTAAAGTTTTAGATCTTTTACATGTGTTCTCTGGAATGCCACAAAAACATATAAGACAAAAACATAGAGATAATTATTCCCCCTTAAGATATGCTGGATTAAATATGCAATATCCTCGTTCGGCTGAAGCACTTCGTACCTTGATTAGTGATATTATTAAGTATGATGATGTTGAGATAATTCAGTGCATAGAGCAGATGGCAGCTATACCAAAATCTCAGTATTGTTTCTTAGGAGAGGTCAATACAGTGTTGAATGATAACCTTCATTTAGGGGATAAAATTAAAGATCGTATGGGAAAATTTAGAGTTTGTATTAGTAATCTTGATATAAATAATTTTAATCTTCTGCTTCCTAGTGCAAAAAAGTTTAAGAAGTTAGTAAAAGCTATAGACCTATATCTGGGTGACTCACTAGATTGGGATATACAATTAACACTAAGAGATGATGCATATCAAGAGATCTCTCTAGGGGTAGATCAGTATCAACAGTTGGGTTTAAATACATGGTTTGGAGATAGAAGTAACATTTCACATGTACGAACTCTGTTTTTAGATAAAAATCGATATAAGGAAAATTAAATGGTAGCAAATAATATAAAATCTCTTTTATTACATCTAAATGAGATGATGACAAATGTACTTCATAGTGGCGTTGGATATTGTGTTGAGAGAACACATTATGAGATTACTACGGAACATCTTTTGGCTAAACTACTTGATGAAAAAGAGAGTGATTTTATAGCTATACTTGAACATTTCAATGTATCGGTTGAGAAATTTCAACGCTCATTAAATGCAGATTTGGATGACTTAAATGGTGGAAATAGTAATAAACCAGTATTTTCACCTCTTTTACTTGAACTGCTTCAAGATGCTTGGGTAAAGAGTTCCATAGATATGCAAGAAAAAAAGATTCGTTCTGCTACATTTCTTTTAGCACTCTTATCAAGAAAAAACTACTATGTAAGTGGTCGCTACTTAGATCAGCTTAAAAATATTAACAGGGAGATATTAGAAAATAACTTCTTTGATATTTTAAAAGATTCTAGTGAGCAGGTAGCTGCTAAGATGGACAGTGCATTATCATCAAGTTCAAGTGCTTCATCTCAAGGTGGATTTTTAGATAAATATTGTGTAGATATAACTGCTCGTGCAAAAGATGGAAAAATCGACCCTGTTTTTGGTAGAGAAAAAGAGATACGACAGATGGTTGATATCTTAGCTAGAAGAAGAAAAAACAATCCTATATGTGTTGGTGAACCTGGGGTTGGTAAAACTGCAGTTATTGAAGGTCTTGCTGTAAAAATTGCAAAAGATGATGTTCCGTCAATTTTAAGAAATGTAAAACTTATGGGTCTTGATATGGCTCTTTTAGAAGCTGGAGCAAGTGTAAAGGGTGAGTTTGAAAATAGATTAAAGGGTGTGATTGGTGAGGTTAAATCATCAGAAATCCCTATTATTTTGTTTATAGATGAGGCACATACTCTTATTGGTGGAGATGGTGGTTCAAACGATGCAGCTAATATTTTAAAACCAGCTTTAGCTAGAGGTGAACTTCGTACTATCGCTGCAACAACTTGGAGCGAATATAAAAAATACTTTGAAAAAGATCCAGCAATGGCTCGTCGTTTTCAGTTAGTAAAACTTGAAGAACCAAGTGTTGAGATGGCAACGCTTATATTAAGAGGATTAAAAGATTTTTATGAAAGTGCGCACGGTGTTACGGTGAGAGATGATGCGATCGAATCAGCTGTTCAAATTTCTGAGAAATATATAACAGGGCGTTTTTTACCTGATAAAGCGATAGATCTGCTTGATACTTCATGTGCAAGAATTAAGATTAATCTCTCTTCAAAACCAGCAAAACTTGAAGATAGTGAGAAAGAACTTGAAGCTTTAAATCGTGTCAAAGATGCTATACAGCGAGATATTGATAATAATGTTAGAGTTGATAAAGAGAAAATAAAAGCAAATACAACTAAAATTAAAGATGTTGAAAAAGAGATAGTTGTCTTAGGTGAACAATATAATATCCAAAAACAAACTGCCGAGGAGTTGCTTGCAAAAAGAGTTGAAATTGCAAATACACAAGATGATAAAGCGAAAAAAACTCTTAAGTCTGAGTTAACTAAAATAGAGAAAAAGCTAAGCAAACTTAAAGAGGAAAATAGTTTTATAGAGGTTGATGTAAATCCAGATATTGTTGCACAAGTTGTTTCAGACTGGACAGGTATCCCTCTTGGTAAGATGCTAAGAGATGAAGCTAAGATGATGCTAGAGTTAGAAGAAAGACTTAAAACAAATATCAAAGGTCAAGATCATGTTCATGATGTTATTGCCGAGATAATTCGCTCATCAAAAAGTGGTATTACCGATCCAGATCAACCAGATGGAATCTTTTTACTTGTTGGACCAAGTGGTGTTGGTAAAACAGAAACAGGACTAACCTTAGCAGAGCAAATTTTTGGTAGTAGAAAACAGGTTGTTACTGTAAATATGAGTGAGTTCCAAGAGAGTCATACGGTGAGTAGGCTTATAGGTTCACCTCCTGGTTATGTAGGTTATGGTGAGGGTGGAATGCTTACAGAAGCGGTTAGAAAAAATCCCTATTCTGTAGTTATTTTAGATGAGGTTGAAAAGGCTCATATTAATATTATGGAACTGTTTTATCAAGTATTTGACAAGGGAGTGCTGAGCGATGGAGAGGGTAAAGAGATTAGTTTTAAAAACACTATCATCATTCTTACAAGTAATTTAGCAACAGATGTGATAGAGGATTATTGTGCGAACAATAAAGAGATTGATATTGAAACGATTGAAACAGATATTCGTCCTGCTCTAACTCAGCATTTTAAACCAGCACTTTTAGGTCGTATGACCGTTGTACCATTTCTGAGTCTTAATGAAGAAGCGATGAAAGCTATCACAGTTCTTAAGCTTGCTAAGTTGCAAAAAAGACTTAAAAATAACAATAAGATGTCATTGGAGTATAGTGATAAGGTGGTTGATCAGATCGTTTCTCGCTGTACAGAGGTGCAAAGTGGTGCTAGAAATATTGAACATATTATCAACACGAGAGTTCTTCCAACACTCTCAAGAGAGATTTTATCTAAAATGGGTGAAAAAGGTATGCCAAGTTTAGTGAAGATAGAGGTTGATAAAGATGGAAGTTTTAAGATAGATTTTAAAGATTGAGTTTATGCAAACAATAGAAAGTATAAATGAAACTATCGATGAAAACTTAGCAGTAATGGTGTATTTTTCAGCACCTACATGTAATGTGTGCCATGCACTCAAACCTAAACTACTAGAAGCATTAGAGCTTAATTTTAAAGAGTTTAAGGTTGAGAGTGTTGATATCTCCATAGCAGAGGATATAGCACCACACTTTGGTGTTTTTGCTATTCCTACTGTTCTTATCTTTCTTGATGGTAAAGAATTTTTGCGTAAATCTCGTCACATGAGTGTTGATGAGGTTATGCGTGAGATAAAACGCCCCTATAAGATTATGACTTCGTGAGTAAAAAAAGCATACTGATAACAGGTTGTTCTAGTGGTATAGGTTATGACAGTGCTCATTATCTACATAAACGAGGTTATAAAGTATATGCCACATGTAGAAAGCAAGATGATGTTAAAAGACTTCAAGAAGAGGGTTTAGATAGTCATCTCTTGGATGTTACATGTAGAGATAATATAACCAATATCTTAAAGATCATAACAGATAGAGGTGAGTTATATGCAGTTTTTAATAATGCAGGGTTTGGTCAACCAGGGGCAGTTGAAGATATTAGCACCGAGGCATTAAAGGAGCAGTTTGAAACTAACTTCTTTGGACTCCATGAACTAACAAGACAAAGCATAAAGATTATGAGAGAACAGGGTTATGGTAGGATTATACAACACTCCTCCGTTTTAGGGATTGTATCTCTGCGTTTTCGTGGAGCTTATAATGCTTCAAAATATGCTATTGAGGGTTTATGTGATACCCTTCGACAAGAGTTGTCTCAAACAAGCATATATGTAAGCACTATAAACACAGGACCAGTAAAATCAGAGTTTAGAAAAAATGCTATAAAGATGTTTCAAAAAAATGTAGATTCTACATGTAGCGTATGGCAAAAAGAGTATGATGAACAACTTTTAGAATCAAATGAGGCAAAAGAGGATGATATATTTACAAAAAACTCTGATGTAGTAATAGCAAATATCTTACATGCTCTTGAAGCTAAAAAGCCTCGCCCTAGATACTACAACACTTTGGCTACTCATCTTCTTGGTGCTTTTAAAAGAGTGTTGCCTACCAACTGGCTTGATAAGATTTTAGTAAAAATCTAAGTTTATCTTAAAAAAGCGATAAGTGAAGCGGTGACAGCAACATTTAAAGACTCAACTCCTCTATTCATTGGAATAGATAGAGTGTCATTACAAAGCTTTTTAACTTCACTGCTTACTCCATCACTTTCATTTCCTAAAACAAAGATAGATTTATCGCTTTTTTTAACATCATAGATAGAGCTCTTAGCATGTGAATCAAGAGCATATATATCTACATGCGTTGTGAGCGAAAGCGGGGGTAAAATATCATCTAAAGTGTTACAATAGTATATAGGAAGTTTGAAAAGTGTTCCAGCACTTGCCTTGACAACAAGTGGAGAGATTTTTGCAGAGCTTTTTTTAGGCAATATTATCCCATCCACATCTCCTGCTGCACATGAACGGATAATCATCCCTAAGTTTTGAGGGTTTTGTATGCCATCAAGTGCTATAAGTTTGAAGCTATCAAGCTTTTGGAGCTCTTTTGCACTCTTGTAGGTCTGCGTTACTATGTCGATAGCAACCCCTTGGTCTTGTTTAGCATTTTTACTTATGCGAGATAGAGAATTTTTTTCATGATAGATTATATCTATATCTCTTGTTTTAGCTAGTGCCAATATAGTTTTTATAGCTCCATCAGTTTTGTTACTTTTAGACATGTGAAGTTTGTCTATACCTATAGTAGAGTCTTGAAGTATCTCCACTACTACATTTCTACCATAAAGAGTGATGATTTTTTCATAGTGTGCTTTTTTATCTAAGTATTCTTGGCTATCTTTCAAATTTTATCCTTCTACAATATTATATATAATCTCAGTTTTATTTTTGATAACTCGTATCTCTTTAACTTGAAGTGTTTCAATCTCTAATGCCATAAACTCCTCAATGCTTTGTATATTATTTTGGGCACACTCTCTTAAAACTAAACCTCTATAAGCCTTAGCCCAATGACTCACAGTTTTTGTATCTTTTAAAAATTTTAAAGTAGTAAATGATTTGTTTGGTTTATAAAACTTATCATAATATCCGGCACGCAGGTCAAGTATCTCATCATCTTTTAGATAAAGGTCTAGCATGTAGGAAAATCTATCTTTATAAAACTTATCTGGGATTATATCTCCTATGTTGTTTCCTTGCTTAACCTTATAATTAGCTATAGCATCGCCACCAAGTATAGCTCCATAGAGGTTTGAAAAAATAATACTATTTTTTTTCAGATAACTAACAGCATTTTCATCAAGCGAATTGATCTGAAGATAATCATAAGCAACACCTTTATATCTATATATAGCACTCATTAAAGGAGAGTTGTAAATATCATTCATATAGTCTTGACAATCACTAAATTTTTTAAAGCCAAAGAGTTTTTTAATGGCCTCTTCATCTTTGCTTTTGAGTATATTATTGTATTGATCTAAAATATCTCTTCTTGCTTTATTAGAACCTAATAGTTCACTACTTGCTTGAGTTCCACCACTATTTTTCCCCTCTGAGGGAGAAAACAATATTTTTAACATGATCAGTTTCCATCTTTTTGTCTAATTGTATCACTATAAATGATATAATAGGTAAAAATTATACAGAGGTTTGGAGATGGAACATGCAAGAAGTCTAGGTGCAAATGACATATTACAACTTATATTTACCTACCTCACAGAAGTTTCTTCCTTAAGAGGATGCGATGATATTATAATGGTTTTGGCAAACATGGGTAGAGCATTAACATCTTCAGATAGGTGTAGTGTGTGGGTTGTTGATGAGGAAAATCAAGAGATTTGGACAAAGGTAGCTCATGGCATGGATGCGATAAGACTACCAATTGGCTCCGGCATAGTTGGAAATGCTATCGTAACAGAAAAAAAAATTATAATAGATGATGTTTACAAAGATGATAGATTTAATCATGATATAGATCAAAAAACTGGGTATAGAACCAAGAGTATGATGGTGATTCCGATGTTTGATTATGGTGATAAAATCATCGGTGCATTTCAAGTGATTAATCATACTGGTTCACAAGATATATTTGATGAAAGAGATATGCAGCGATTAATGCTAGCTAGTACATATGCTGCTGAAACACTAAGTGCTGCTAAGCTTTCACAAGAGATAGATGAAACTCAAAAAGAGGTTGTCTTTACAATGGGCTCAATTGGAGAGAGTCGAAGTAAAGAAACGGGTAACCATGTAAAAAGAGTTGCTGAGTATTCTAAAATATTGGCATCGACATATGGTTTAGATGAAAAGGAAGCGGAGCTTTTAAAGCAAGCAAGCCCTATGCATGACATAGGTAAAATCGCTATACCTGATTCTGTATTAAAAAAACCAGCACGATTCAATGATGAAGAGAGAACGATTATGGATTCTCATGCTGAGCTTGGCTATAAGATGATTAAGAATTCTCAAAGACCACTTTTAAAAGCAGCATCCATAGTCGCTTATCAGCATCATGAAAAATATGATGGTACAGGCTATCCAAGAGGGTTGGTTGCTGAAAATATTCACATATATGGACGGATTACAGCACTAGCAGATGTGTTTGATGCCCTTGGATCAGATAGAGTTTATAAAAAAGCTTGGTCTGATGATAGAATTTTTGAACTTTTTAAAAAGGAGAGAGGTAAGCATTTTGATCCAAAATTAGTCGATCTTTTTTTTGAAAATATAGAAGAGTTTTTACAGGTAAGAGAAAAGTTTAAAGATGTGTTTGTAGATAAAAAACAGATTAATCATGTAGATGAAAACTCTATAAAAATTCTTGGAGCCTATGGCACTAAAGCAAAGGGGTTTGGAACAAGCTCATTTTATTTGAATAATGAAAATGTAATTGATGCTGGAAATTTATTGGAATCATTAGCCGATAGAACTATAGATATTGAAAATATATGGATAACACACTCTCATCTTGATCATATAAGTGATATCGCTTATATCCTTGATAATTATTATGCCCAAAGATATAAAACATTAAATATTATGGGACTACCACAAACAATACAAGCTCTAAAGAAACATTTTTTTAATAATATAATCTGGCCAGATTTTTCAAAAATACCTATGAACAGATCAAATAAACCAGCATTGATGTACACAGAGATAAAAATAGGTGAACAATACAAGATTGGTGTAGATGAATCGATAGAAGCATTTCAAACAGATCATACAGTTCCTAGTTGTGGGTATATCTATAAAAAAGCTTCAAATAGTGTGCTGATAACAGCCGATACCTACTCCATTGACAATGCCATAAAAATTATAGATGCTAGAAAAGATATAAAGTCTATGGTTATTGAGTGTTCATTTCCCTCATACATGCAAAAATTAGCAAAAGAGAGCAAGCATTTGACTCCAGAATTGCTTTTTAGTAGTTTAAGTAGCTTAAAAAGAGATGATATAGCACTTTATATTAATCATATTAAACCAAATTACATAGATGAAATCGTAAAAGAAATTAAGAAAAATGCCGGTAAATGGGCGCCAATAATACTAAAAGATGAAGATTTTATAAATTTCTAGCCTAAACCCTTGACATTAAAAACATAATGCACTATAATTCTGACTCAATTTCGATGCTGACATAGCTCAGTTGGCTAGAGCAGTTGATTTGTAATCAACAGGCCCGGGGTTCAAATCCTCGTGTCAGCACCATTGAAATAGAATATTAGAAACAGTGTTAGACCAGATTAAATATAAATAATAAATTGGTGGGATAGTCAAGTGGCCAACGACGGCAGACTGTAAATCTGCTCCCTATGGGTTCAGAGGTTCGACTCCTCTTCCCACCACCATTCAATGGCATATGCGGGCGTAGCTCAGTTGGCTAGAGCGTCAGCCTTCCAAGCTGAGGGTCGAGGGTTCGAGTCCCTTCACCCGCTCCATTGAACTTATTTACTTTCTGGAAGCTGAAGTACAATTTCAACGAATTAACTTCATATATAGTATATTATATAATTTTCTATATAGCTTCAAATCTAATCACGAATAAATTATTGTTGTTAAAAATCATGCAATTATTGCTTATGCTATTCTTCTCGCTGTCGTGGCTCAGGGGTAGAGCACTTCCTTGGTAAGGAAGAGGCCGTGGGTTCAATTCCCACCGTCAGCACCACTGTGGATTATCTAAGTCTAAAAAAGACAATGAGTTTTCTCAAAAAACTTGTTTTTTGTAGCTTTAGAGGGTCTAAGGGGTATTTATATCCCCGCAAAATGATGGGTCTTGTTCATTGTTTTGTGTATATAGTGATATTTAAGCAATAATTGAATGATTTTTGGGTATAATCCCGTTTCAATTCACATTTAAAGTCGGAGGACACTATGGCAAAAGAAAAGTTTGAGCGTAATAAACCGCATGTAAACATTGGTACAATTGGTCACGTTGATCATGGTAAAACAACATTAACAGCAGCTATTACTGCAGTATTAGCAGTAACTAACGGTGCAGAACTAATGGATTATGATGCAATCGATAATGCACCAGAAGAAAGAGAGCGTGGTATTACTATCGCTACTTCACATGTAGAGTATGAGACTGATGGTCGTCACTATGCACATGTTGATTGTCCAGGTCACGCGGATTATGTTAAGAACATGATTACTGGTGCTGCACAAATGGATGGTGCTATACTAGTTGTTTCTGCTGCTGATGGTCCTATGCCACAAACTCGTGAGCATATCCTTCTTTCTAAGCAAGTTGGTGTTCCATATATCGTTGTTTTCATGAACAAAGAAGATATGGTTGATGATGAAGAGTTAATGGAATTAGTTGAGATGGAAATTCGTGAACTTCTTGATATGTATGATTTCCCAGGTGACGATACTCCAATCGTAGCTGGATCTGCTCTTAAAGCACTTGAAGAAGCAAAAACTGGTACTCTAGGTGATTGGTCAGCTAAAATCGTTGAGCTAATGGCACAAGTAGATGCTTATATTCCTGAGCCAGAAAGAGAAACTGATAAAGATTTCTTAATGCCTGTTGAGGATGTTTTTTCAATTTCTGGTCGTGGTACAGTTGTTACTGGTCGTATCGAGCGTGGTGTTGTTAAAGTTGGTGAAGAGGTAGAAATCGTAGGTATCCGTGATACTCAAAAAACTACTGTTACTGGTGTAGAGATGTTCCGTAAAGAGATGGATCAAGGTGAAGCAGGAGATAACTGTGGTATCCTAGTTCGTGGTATTGGTAAAGAAGATGTTGAGCGTGGTCAAGTACTATGTAAGCCAGGTACTATTACTCCTCACACAACATTTACAGCTGAGATCTATGTTTTAAGTAAAGATGAGGGTGGTCGTCACACTCCTTTCTTCAACGGTTACCGTCCTCAGTTCTATGTTAGAACTACAGATGTAACAGGTGCAATCACTTTACCAGAAGGTACTGAGATGGTTATGCCAGGTGATAATGTAAGTATTACTGCTGAGTTAATTCACCCAATTGCAATGGAACAAGGTACTAAGTTCGCTATCCGTGAAGGTGGTAGAACAGTTGGTGCTGGTGTTGTTGCTGAGATTTTAGCATAATTCGCTTTTGCGAATTTGCTAAATCCTTTTAAAGGTAAATTAACATGAGAGAAGCGATTCACTTAGGTTGTGAGAAATGTACTCGTCGTAATTATCACACAACTAAAAATAAAAAAACTCACACTGAAAAGTTTTCTGTAAAGAAATACTGCAAATGGTGTAAAGAGCATACGAATCATAAAGAGATGAAACTTTAATAATAGTTTGTTTTTTTAAGATTTACAATAGAGTTTTACAGCAAGTAAATGTGACTAGTCACATGAGCTTTCTGCTGAAGATTTTGATGCCCCTTAAGGGTAAAGCTCAGCATTAGCGTAGTGATTTGGACTTTGTTCAAATTGCGTTAGCAATTTATATAAAGGCGTATAGCTCCAATGGTAGAGCACCGGATTCCAAATCCGGGTGTTGGGAGTTCGAGTCTCTCTACGCCTGCCACACACATTTATTATTAGTGAAGCCAAGAGGCTTTATTTATAATTAATGCACTTTTAGGGAAGTTTAATGAATATAAGTACACAAATACGAAATGCTAGACTAGAATTAACTAAGGTGATTTTTCCTACTAAAGGGCAGGTTAAACAAGCTTATATCTCTGTTCTTATTGTTGTTACAGTTGTAGCTTCTTTTTTAGCTTTAGTTGATTTGCTTATGTCTTCAATAATGTCTGCAATTTTAGGTTAAGGAGTAAATATGGCACATCAATGGTACTCAATTCAAACCTATGGTAACGATAGACAAGTTAGAGATGCAATTCTCGGCATGATAGAAGAGATGGGTCTGCAGGATTTCATAAAAGAGGTTATAGTTCCAACTGAAGATGTTATTGAAGTCAAAGATGGAAAGAAAAAGATATCTGAGCGTTCATTGTACTCAGGATATGTTTTTGCAAATATCGATTTAAACACAGAGGTTCAGCATCTTATAACAGGTCTACCTAAAGTATCTGGTTTTATTGGAGAAGCTAATATACCAACGCCTTTGAGTGAACATGATATAAATGTTATATTAGATCGCGTAAACAATCGTGCAGCACCTAAGCCTAAAGTATTTTTTGATAATGGCGAAACTGTTCGTATTACAGAGGGACCATTTGCAAACTTTACTGCAACTGTAGATGAGTATGACTTAGAGCATGGAACTCTAAAACTAAATGTTTCGATTTTTGGAAGAGCTACTCCTGTAGACATCTCTTACACACAAGTTGAAAAAATAATTTAATTTAAACAAAAGGAAATATAATGGCTAAAAAAGTAATGGATTATATCAAATTACACATAGACGCTGGTAAAGCAAACCCTGCACCACCAGTAGGACCAGCTCTAGGACAGCGTGGTGTTAACATCATGGAATTCACTAAAGCATTCAATGAAAAAACAAAAGATAAGATGGGATTTAAAGTTCCTGTTGTTATTACAGTTTACACTGATAGAAGTTTTACTTTTGTTACAAAGCAACCACCGGCATCTGCTCTACTTTTAAATAAAGCAGGACTTAAAAAGGGTACTGACAATCCACTTAAAAACAAAGTTGGAAAGATTACAAAAGCTCAATTAATGGAAGTTGTTGAAGCAAAAATTGCTGACCTTAATACTGATGATAAAGATATGGCTGCTAATACCTTAGCTGGAACAGCTCGTTCTATGGGTATTGAAATTACAGAGTAATCTGTTTTAAAATCATCGACCACAGTGATTTAAAATTTTGTGGCAGAATTTCATAGGAGAATTTGAAAATGAGTAAAAGATATAAACAATTATTAGAAAAATTTGATAATACAAAAGCATATAGCGTAGTTGATGCATCAACTACTGTAAAAGATTTAAAAAGTGCAAAGTTTGATGAGACTATTGAGATAGCTCTTAACTTAAATGTTGATCCAAGACATGCAGACCAGATGGTTCGTGGTGCAATAGTGCTTCCACATGGAACTGGTAAAACAGTTCGTGTTGCTGTTTTTGCAAAGGGTACTAAGGCTGATGAAGCTAAAGCGGCTGGTGCTGATATTGTCGGTACTGATGATTTAGTAGCAGATATCAAAGAGGGAATCTTCAACTTTGATGTTGTTGTTGCTGCTCCTGATTGTATGGGTCTTGTTGGACAAATCGGTCGTATTTTAGGACCAAAAGGTCTTATGCCTAACCCTAAAACTGGTACTGTAACTCCTGATGTTGCTGGTGCAGTTAAAAATGTTAAGGGTGGACAAGTTAACTTTAGAGTTGATAAAAAAGGTAATATTCATGCTGGTATTGGCAAGGTAAGTTTTGAAGCATCTGCTATAGAAGAAAACCTAACTTATTTCATGCAAGCTATCAATAAACAAAAACCTGCATCTGCAAAAGGTCGTTACATTAAAACTGGAGCTTTAAGCTTGACTATGAGTCCAGCTGTAAAATTAGATGTAAATGAATTGGCAGATATTAAAGCTAAGTAATTATAAATAGAAGTTATTTTTAGTGTCCTACATGTAGGACACTTGAAAGTTACTTCATTGTAACTGCATTTTATGGACTAAAGATAACGGGAGTCAATTTATGACTTAATAACCTGTTTGAAGTGAGGTAGCACTATACTACTTAAATTGTCTGGAAAGGAGAAAATTCTATGACAAAAACACAAAAAGCTGAGATCATTGAAGGTCTTTCTGTTGAATTCAAAACTGCTCAATCTGTAATCTTTTGTGATTACAAAGGTTTAACAGTTGAAGAGTTAGAAGGATTAAGAAATATTGCTCGTGCAAAAGATGCAAAAGTTCAAGTTGTTAAAAACACTTTAGCAACCATATCTTTAGCAAATGCTGAGCTAACTGGCGTTGAGTTAAAAGATACAAATATTCTTATTTGGGGTGAGGATTCTGTTGCTACTTCTAAAGTAGTTTCTGAATTTGCTAAAGACAATGAGAAATTTGTAATCAAGTCTGCTTATGTTGATCGTGAGATCGCTGATGCTGCTAAAGTTGAAGCATTTGCTAAACTTCCTGGTCGCGAAGAGCTTCTTAGTATGCTTGCGGCTACTTGGATGGCTCCAGTTGCTAACTTTACTATTGGACTTAACGCTCTTAAAGAGAAAAAAGAGGAAGAAGCAGCTTAATTATAAGCAAAGCTTTTAACAAACTAGAGAATTTAAATTCTCTTAAAATATTATAAACAAGGAGCCAAAATGGCTATTTCTAAAGAAGACGTATTAGAGTATATCTCAAACTTATCAGTTCTTGAGCTTTCTGAGCTTGTGAAAGAATTTGAAGAAAAATTTGGTGTATCTGCACAACCTGTTGCTGTAGCTGGTGGAGCTGCTGCTGGTGGTGAAGCTGCTGCTGAGAAAACTGAATTTGATGTAGTACTAACTGATGTTGGTGCTAAGAAAATTGGTGTTATTAAAGCTGTTCGTGCTCTTACTGGTTTAGGACTAAAAGAAGCTAAAGAAGCTTGTGAAGGTCTTCCATCTACAATCAAAGAGGGTGTAGATAAAGATGCTGCTGAGGAAGCAAAAACTGCTTTAGAAGAAGCTGGTGCAACTGTAGAAGTTAAATAGGCCTAACGGGCCGTACATAGAAAAAGAACTTTTTGCTAAAGCATTATGCCAACTTTCACTAAATGAAATTTGGTAAATTCTTTTTCTATGCATCCTTTTTTATGGGCGCTTTTGCGAAGAGATTTTACTCTCCTCGCAAAAGTGCCCTTATGTCGTTTATAAGCACTATAAAATTAAGCTCTTAAAAGAGCCTCATATAATTATTCAAGGACGCTTGAATTATACTAATTACTTATCGAGGTAGCCTATGTTAAACACTTTATACTCCGGAAACCGTCTTCGTGTAGACTTCTCTAAAACTCCTCAACAGATAGAAGTACCAAACTTACTACAACTGCAACAAAGTTCATATGATAACTTTTTGATGTTAGATGCTAAAAATAGAGCAGATAGCGGTATTGAAACAGTTTTTCAATCAGTTTTTCCGATTCATGACACTCAAAATAGACTTACAGTTGAATATATTGGTAGTGAAATTGCAAATCCGAAATATACTGTTCGTGAATGTATGGAACGCGGCCTTACATACGCTGTAAGTTTAAGAATGAAAACTCGTCTTGTGCTTTGGGATAGAGATGAAAATACTAAAGAAAAACTTGGTGTAAAAGATATAAAAGAGCAAAGTATTTTTGTTCGTGATATTCCACTAATGACAGATAGAACTTCATTTATTATTAATGGTGTTGAGCGTGTTGTTGTAAATCAACTTCACCGTTCACCTGGTGTTATTTTCAAAGAAGAGGAATCAACAACCGCTGGTAATAAGCTGATTTATACGGGTCAAATTATTCCAGATCGTGGTTCATGGTTATATTTTGAATATGATCCTAAAGATATTCTTTATATGAGAATCAATAAACGCCGTAAAGTTCCAGTTACTATTATGTTTCGTGCTTTAGGTTATTCAAAGCAAGATATTTTAAAGCTGTTTTATCCTATTCAAACTATTAGTATTGAAGACAATAAATTTTTAATGCCATTTAATCCAAGTGATTTTTCATCTAGATTAGTATTTGATTTAGTTGACGCAGATGGTAAAGTTCTTATTGTGGCTGGAAAAAGACTTTCAGTAAAAAAAGCACAAAAATTTATTGACGATGGATTGAAGTTTGCAGAATATCCACTTGAAACTCTTCTTGATCGTTATTTAGCTGAACCTATTATAGATCCAGAAACTGGTGAAATTCTTTTTGACACTATGACTCATATTGATGAGACTAAACTTAAAAAGATGGCTGAAATCGGTGTAAGTGAATTTAAAATAGCAAATGATTTAGCTGATGGCGTAGATAGTTCTATTATCAATGCATTTAACGCAGATGCTGATTCACTTAAGCTACTTAAGCAAACTGAAGATATAGAAGATGAAAATGATTTAGCAGCTATTCGTATCTATAAGGTTATGAGACCAGGTGAGCCAGTAACCAAGGAAGCAGCAAAAGTATTTGTAAATCAGCTGTTTTTTGATCCTGAGCGATATGATCTTACAAAAGTTGGTCGTATGAAGATGAATCATAAGCTAGATATGGATATTCCTGAGTATGTTACAGTATTAACACATGAAGATGTTATTAAGTCAGTGAAATATGTTATCAAAGTTAAAAATGGTCAGGGTCATATCGATGATAGAGATCACCTTGGTAATCGTCGTATCCGTTCGATTGGTGAGCTTTTAGGTAATGAGCTGCATAATGGCTTGATTAAGATGCAAAAAGCGATCCGTGATAAGCTATCAACTATGAGTGGACCGATGGCGGAGCTGATGCCACATGATCTGATTAACTCAAAAATGATAACTTCAACTATAATGGAGTTCTTCTCTAGTGGACAACTTTCTCAGTTTATGGATCAAACAAATCCACTCTCTGAAGTTACACATAAAAGAAGACTATCTGCACTAGGTGAGGGTGGTCTTGTTAAAGAGAGAGCTGGTTTTGAGGTGCGTGATGTTCATCCAACTCACTATGGTCGTATCTGTCCAGTTGAGACTCCAGAGGGTCAAAATATTGGACTTATCAATACTTTAGCAACTTACTCAAAAGTAAATGAGCATGGTTTTATTGAAGCTCCATATAAAGTGATGAAAGATGGAAAAATTCTTGATGAAGTTGTATATCTTACAGCCACACAGGAAGAAGGTGTAAAGATTGCTGCTGCTTCAAATGAATTAGATAAAGATGGTCAATTTGTGGATACCATTGTAACTACAAGGCAAGATGGTGAAATTTTACATCGTCCTATAGATGAGTGTGAATTTGCTGATTTATCGTCTCATATGGTTGTTGGTGTAGCTGCTTCACTTATTCCATTCTTAGAACATGATGATGCCAATCGTGCTCTTATGGGTTCAAATATGCAGCGTCAGGCTGTACCTTTACTTAGACCATACTCTCCAATGGTAGGAACCGGTGTTGAAAAACTTGTTGCTCGTGATAGCTGGGAATGTGTTAAAGTAAAGAGAGCCGGTAAGATTGAAAAAGTAGATGGTAGACATATCTATGTTATGGGTGATGAAGATGGAGAAATCTATATTGATTACTATCCATTAACAAAAAATCTTCGTACAAATCAAAATACATCATTTGCTCAAAAACCTATTGTCAATATAGGTGACATGGTAGTAAAAGGTCAAATAATAGCTGATGGTCCAAATATGGATCAAGGCGAGTTAGCACTAGGTGTGAATGCCATGGTTGCCTTTATGCCTTGGAATGGTTTTAATTTTGAAGATGCAATTGTTATCTCAGAGAGATTAATTAGAAAAGATGCTTTTACTTCTGTACATATATATGAAAAAGAGCTAGAAGCTAGAGAGCTTAAACATGGTGTCGAAGAGGTTACTCGCGATATTCCAAATGTGAGAGATGATGAGTTATCCCATCTTGATGAGAGTGGTATCGTTAAGATAGGAACTCAAGTTAACGGTGGAATGATTTTAGTTGGTAAAGTCTCTCCAAAGGGTGAAGTAAAGCCAACACCTGAAGAGAGATTACTCCGTGCTATTTTTGGTGAAAAAGCTGGACATGTAATCAATAAATCTCTTTACTGTCCTCCAAGTATGGAGGGTGTAGTTGTTGATGTTAAGATCTTTACTAAAAAAGGTTACGATAAAGATCCTCGTGCTTTAGAGCTTGAAAAAGAGGAGAGAGATTATTTAGAACGAGAGCATTATGATCGTCTTCTTATGATTGATAAAGAAGAGATGCTTAGAGTTTCTAAACTTCTTACAAGAGAAGTATTATTGAGTGATATCAAGATTGCACAAACAGAATATAAAGCTGGTGATATTATCAATGCTGATGACCTAGTTGAAGTAAATCGTTTTGCCATGAATGCTATTGTAAAATCTTTTTCTAGTGAAATTCAAGACGAATACAATAAAACTAAAAATTATTTTCAAAAAGAGAAAAGACTTTTCCGTGATGAGCATGAAGAGAAATTAACAATACTCGAAAAAGATGATATTTTAGCCAACGGTGTTGTTAAATATGTAAAAGTATATATCGCTACTAAAAGACAACTAAAAGTTGGTGATAAGATGGCAGGTCGTCACGGAAACAAAGGTATTGTTTCAACAATAGTTCCTGAGGTTGATATGCCGTATATGGAAGATGGAAGAAGTGTTGATGTATGTTTAAATCCACTTGGTGTTCCATCTCGTATGAATATTGGACAGATTTTAGAGATGCACTTAGGTATGGCTGGTCGTGAACTAGGTAATCAAATCTTAGAGCAGTTTGAAACAAAACAAAAAGATTTCATAGATACTTTAAGAGCTAAAATGACAGCTATTGCTGATGTTGCTGGTATGATGAATGCGGTTGAAGTTATTGGTGATATGAGTGATGAAAAATTCTTACAATACGCTAGAGATTGGTCAAAAGGTGGAGTTAAATTTGCTACCCCAATCTTTGAAGGCGTTAATCAAGCAGAGTTCGATAAACTATTTGAGCTTGCTAAGATGGATGCAGATGGTAAAACAGTTCTTTATAATGGCTTAACTGGCGAAAAGATTAAAGAGAGAGTAAATGTAGGTTACATGTACATTCTTAAACTTCATCACTTGGTTGATGAGAAGATTCATGCTCGTTCAACTGGACCATACTCGCTTGTTACTCAGCAACCAGTTGGTGGTAAAGCACTATTTGGTGGACAGAGATTTGGAGAGATGGAAGTTTGGGCCTTAGAAGCCTATGGTGCTTCAGCAGTTTTAAAAGAGATGCTAACTATCAAGTCAGATGATGTTGATGGTCGTGTTCGTGCTTATAAAGCAATTACAAAAGGTGAGTTGATTCCAGCTTCTGGAATTCCAGAGACACTGTTTGTATTAACAAAAGAGCTACAATCACTAGCTCTTGATGTAGAGATTTTTGACGAGGTGCAAGACGATGAGTAAACTAGTTCCTATTGAAGTAACAGAAGATAATAGACCAACTGATATTAAGAAACTACAGTTTCGTTTAGCTTCTCCCCAGAAGGTTATGTCTTGGAGTCACGGAGAAGTAAAAAAACCAGAAACTATCAACTACCGTACTTTAAAACCAGAGAGAGATGGACTTTTTTGTGCAAAAATCTTTGGTCCTGTAAGGGATTATGAGTGTCTTTGTGGTAAATATAAAAAGATGCGATACAAGGGTGTTGTTTGTGAAAAATGTGGAGTTGAAGTAACATCAACTAAGGTTCGTCGTATCCGTATGGGTCATATAGAACTAGTAACACCTGTAGCTCACATCTGGTATGTATCATCATTGCCATCAAGAATTGGTACACTGCTTGGTATGAAGATGAAAGATTTAGAACGCGTACTATATTATGAAGCGTACATTGTTGAGAGTGGTGGAGAGGCGTATTATGATGCCGAAGCAAAAACACCAGTTCTCAAATACGATGTTTTAAATGAGGAGCAATATCGTACATTAGTTCAAAGATTTGATGCATTAGGCTTTAAAGCTCGCATGGGTGGTGAGGTTGTTCGCGATCTACTAGATTCAATAGACTTAGTTGATCTATTTACCGGGCTTAAAGAAGATATAGAATTAACTAAGAGTGAAGCTAAAAGAAAAACTATTGCTAAAAGACTTAAAGTTATTGAGTCGTTTTTAAATAGTGGAAATAATCCTGCATGGATGATGCTTACTATTTTACCTGTTCTCCCACCAGATTTAAGACCACTTGTATCTTTAGATGGTGGTAAATTTGCTGTTTCAGATGTAAATGACCTGTATCGTCGTGTTATTAACCGTAATCAAAGACTTAAGAGGTTAGTTGAGCTTGAAGCTCCAGAGATTATTGTTCGTAATGAAAAAAGAATGCTTCAAGAATCTGTTGATGCACTTTTTGATAATGGCCGTCGTGCAAATGCTGTAAAGGGTGCCAATAAAAGACCTCTTAAATCTTTAAGTGAGATCATTAAGGGTAAGCAGGGGCGTTTCCGTCAAAACTTACTTGGAAAACGAGTTGATTTTTCAGGTCGTTCTGTAATCGTTGTTGGTCCATCTTTAGCTATGGATGAGTGTGGTCTTCCTAAAAAGATGGCTCTTGAGCTTTTTAAGCCACACTTGATTGCTAAACTTGAAGATAAGGGTTATGCAACTACAGTAAAAGCCGCTAAGAAGATGATTGAGGATAAAACAAACGAAGTTTGGGAATGTTTAGCAGAGATTGTTGATGGTTATCCAGTGATGCTTAACCGGGCTCCAACTCTTCACAAACTTTCTATTCAAGCATTTCACCCTAAACTAATTGATGGTAAAGCTATTCAGCTTCACCCACTTGTTTGTGCGGCTTTTAATGCCGATTTTGATGGTGATCAGATGGCTGTGCATGTACCTTTAAGTTCTGCGGCTATTGCAGAGGCTAAAGTTCTTATGCTTGCATCTATGAATATCTTGCTTCCTGCATCTGGTAAAGCTATCGCTACACCTTCACAAGATATGGTTCTTGGAATCTACTACATCACTTTAGAGAAAAATGGTGTAAAGGGAAGTAATAAACTTTTTGCAAATGTTGATGAAGTTAGAATTGCTATTGAGCATAATGCACTTGATCTTCACGCAAAAGTAAGAACCAGAATTGATGGTCGTATTATTCATACTACAGCTGGTCGTATGCTTCTTAAAGCTATTCTTCCAGATTTTGTTCCTGCTGAGCTTTGGAACAGAGTTATGAAGAAGAAGTATATCAATGAAGTTGTTGATTATGTTCAAAAGCATGGTGGTATTGGTGTGACTTCAGGATTTCTTGATAAGTTAAAAGACTTAGGTTTCAAACATGCAACAGAAGCTGGTGTTTCTATATCTATAGATGATATTAGAATACCAACTACTAAAGAGGCAAAAGTTGAAGACTCAAAAAACAAAGTTATGGAGATACAAAAACAGTTTGAAGCGGGTCTTTTAACTGAACAAGAGAGATATAATAAAATAATCGATGTTTGGACAGATACAAACAATACTCTAGCATCTCAGATGATGGAACTTGTTGAAACTGACAAAGATGGTTTTAACTCTATTCATATGATGGCTGATTCTGGTGCGAGGGGTTCTGCTGCACAGATTCGTCAGCTTGCTGGTATGCGTGGTCTTATGGCTAAACCATCTGGTGATATTATTGAGACTCCGATTGTTTCAAACTTTAAAGAGGGACTTAATGTAATTGAGTACTTTATCTCTACTCACGGTGCTAGAAAAGGTCTTGCCGATACAGCACTAAAAACAGCAAATGCGGGTTACCTTACTCGTAAGCTAGTTGATGTTGCTCAAAATGTTAAGATTGTTGAACATGATTGTCATACTCACGAGGGTATTGAGATTTCAGATATATCAGATCAAAATACTCTAATTGAGTCTTTGGAAGACAGACTTAACGGTAGAGTTTTAGCAGATGATATTATCGATCCGATCTCTAATGAGATTCTATTTGCTGAGGGAACTCTGCTTGATGAAGTTAGTGCAAAAGTTATAGCTGAAGCAGGTATTAAAACAGCTCATATTAGAACTCCAACCACATGTAAAAGTGAGGGTGGTATCTGTGCTTTATGTTATGGTGTTAATCTTGCAACTGGTCATATTGTTCGTACTGGTGAAGCAGTGGGTATCATCGCAGCACAATCAATTGGTGAACCTGGTACACAGCTAACACTAAGAACTTTCCATGTTGGTGGAACTGCAAGTTCAACTGCTCAAGAGAGACAAGTTGTGGCTTCAAGGGAAGGTTTTATTCGTTATTATAATCTTAAAACTTACATCTCAAAAGAGGGAAAAAATATTGTTGCAAATAGAAGAAATGCAGCGGTACTTTTAGTGGAGCCTAAAATTAAAGCTCCATCTGCTGGAAAGGTTGAGATACAAACTATTCATGATGAAGTTATTGTTAGTTTGGTTTCTAAAAAAGAAACAGTTCGTTACTCTCTTCGTAAAAATGAGATTGCAAAACCAAATGAGCTAGCTGGTGTTGCTGGACAGATTGAAGGAAAATATTATTTTCCATATGAAACTGGCAGTGAAGTAGCTGAAGATGAGTCGATTGTTGAAACTATTAAAGATGCTTGGAATGTACCAAGTAGCGTGCCATATGCGTCAGAAATATTGGTTGATGATGGTGCCCCAGTTACTCAGAAAATATTTGCTAAAGAATCAGGAAGAGTTAAATACTTCTTGTTAAAAGGTGATTATTTAGAAAGGTTTGATGGTATTAAGTCTGGCTATGAAGTTATTGAAAAAGGACTGTTTGCTACTGTTGTTGATTCACATAATCGTGAAGCGATTAGACACTATATAGCTCGTGGTTCAGTTATTGTAGCTGAAGATGATTCAAGCGTAGAATCAGATACCCTTATAGCAAAACCTACTAGTGATGAGTCCATTGTTATAGCTGAATGGGATCCATACTCTAATCCTGTAATTTCAGAAGCAAATGGTGTTGTTAAATATGAAGATATTATAGTAGGTACTACTGCTACTGAGCAGTTAGATGAACTCACTGGTAAAACTCGTTTAGCAATAAATGAACATATCCCAACTGAGTATAAGCCAACAATTGTTCTTGCTACAGAAGATGGTGAGTTATTAAGATATGCTATTGAAGCTAAATCATCTCTATTTATTGAAGATGGCGCAACAGTAAAAATAGCAGATATAATTGCAAAAACTCCAAAAGCACTTCAAAAATCAAGTGATATTACTGGGGGTCTTCCTAGAGTATCAGAACTTTTTGAGGGTCGTCGTCCAAAAGCTACAGCACTTATCTCTGAGATAGATGGAACTGTTAGTTTTGGTAAGCCACTTCGTGGGAAAGTGCGTATCGTTATCGCTTCAGAAAATGGTATAGTTAAAGATTATTTTGTGGATAAATCACATGTTGCAGTTGTTGCAGTAGGTGACTTTGTTCATGCCGGTGAGCGTTTAACTACAGGTATTATCTCATCACATGAGCTACTTCGTATTATGGGTGTTAAGACACTTTATAACTATTTAGTATCTGAAGTACAACAAGTTTATCGTTCTCAAGGGGTAAACATTGCAGATAAGCATATAGAGGTTATATTTACTCAGATGCTTAGACAGATAAAAATTGTAAAATCTGGTGATACTAAGTTTATAGAGGGTGATCTGATCTCAAAATCTAAGTTTAAAGCTGAAAATGAAAAGATAACTCGTCTTGGTGGTCGCCCAGCAATTGCAGAACCATTCTTAGTCGGTATAACCAGAGCTGCTGTAGCAGCAGATAGTATCATATCAGCTGCATCATTCCAAGATACTACTAAAGTTCTTACAGAAGCAGCAGTTTCTGCAAAGGTAGATGATTTGAGTGATCTTAAAGAAAATGTAATTATAGGTCGTACGATTCCTGTTGGAACGGGTATCTATAAAAATCATGAAGTCAAATTTCAAAACGATGAAGAGCTATAAGAGTTAATACTCTTTTGTCTACATGTAGATAATTTTACATGTAGATATCTCTACTTTTATTTCCCACTTCTTTCTACTTTTATTAATTTATTCTTAAAATAAGCTAACTTTAATTACAATTTCTGTATTATCTCGTGTTTATAATTCTCTAAAGAGGATTATTCTACTGGAAAATTTAAGTAAAAAGGAATTGTATGCCTACAATCAATCAACTGATTCGTAATGAGCGTAAGAGAGTGATTAAAAAATCAAAATCTCCAGCTCTTGTTTCATGTCCACAGCGTCGTGGTGTATGTACTCGTGTTTATACGACTACACCAAAAAAACCTAACTCAGCTTTAAGAAAAGTTGCAAAAGTTAGATTGACTTCTGGTTTTGAGGTTATCTCATATATCGGTGGTGAGGGTCATAACCTTCAAGAACACTCAATCGTTCTTGTTCGTGGTGGTCGTATTAAAGATTTACCTGGTGTTAAGTATCATATCGTTCGTGGTGCATTAGATACTGCTGGTGTTTCTGGCCGTATGGTTGCTAGATCAAAATACGGTACAAAGAGACCTAAAAAATAATCGCCTTTTAAAAGGAAAACACACACACTTACGCTTTAGCGACAGTGGTGTCGGCATTTAGTGCCAGAAATTTCAATAGCTGCAGGGCATGTTTTAACTTTCTAAAGAAGCTAAAACGCTTTGAGTAAATTTGAAAAAATTGAAGAATAAGGATACTCGAAATGAGAAGAAGAAAAGCTCCCGTTCGTCCAGTTATGCCAGATCCAGTTTATGGAAGCAAAGTACTGACGAAATTTATAAACAAGATTATGTTAGATGGTAAGAAATCTACAGCAGAAAAAATCATCTATAGTGCAATGGATATCATTAGCTCTCGTGGTGAAAAAACTGGTATAGATACATTTAATGAAGCTATTGAGAATATTAAACCTATTATAGAAGTAAAAAGTCGCCGTGTTGGTGGTGCTACTTATCAAGTTCCAGTAGAAGTAAGACCAGTTCGTCAACTTTCTCTATCAATTAGATGGTTGATAGATTCAGCTCGTAAAAGAAACGAGAGAACAATGGCTGAGAGATTAGCTAATGAGTTAATGGATGCATCATCTGATAAAGGTAACGCATTTAAGAAAAAAGAAGATACTTATAGAATGGCAGAAGCAAATAAAGCATTTGCTCACTATCGCTGGTAATCTACACTTTTTAACCGTTAAAGAGATTTGGAGTCAAATCCTAATCTCTTTAGCAACATAATATTGACACCTCTTTTGTAAGTAAATATGCTTTATTTATAAAAGAGGTTATCTCTCAACTAACTAAACAAGGTACTAAAAATGGCAAGAAGTCACAAACTAAATGATGTAAGAAACATTGGTATTGCTGCACACATCGATGCAGGTAAAACTACAGCAACTGAAAGAATTTTATTTTATACAGGTGTTGAGCATAAGATAGGTGAGGTACATGATGGTGCTGCAACTATGGACTGGATGGAGCAGGAGCAAGAAAGAGGTATTACAATTACTTCAGCTGCTACTACATGTGAGTGGGAAGGTAAACAGATAAATATTATCGATACTCCGGGGCATGTTGACTTTACTATTGAAGTTGAGCGTTCTATGCGTGTTCTTGATGGTGCTGTTTCAGTATTTTGTGCTGTTGGTGGGGTTCAGCCTCAATCAGAAACAGTATGGAGACAAAGAAACCGTTACAAAGTTCCATCTATTGTTTTTGTAAACAAGATGGATAGAACTGGTGCAGACTTTTTTGAAGTTGAAACTCAAATCCGTGAGAGACTAAAAGGTAATCCTGTGCCTATTCAAGTGCCTATCGGTGCTGAAGCTGAGTTTGACGGTGTTGTAGATTTAGTTAAGATGAAAGCTATCGTTTGGGATAAAGATGCTGCTATGGGTTCTAACTACCATGTAGAAGAGATTCCTGCTAATCTACAAGATAAGTGTGACGAATATAGAGAGAAGATGTTAGAGTCTATCTCTGAAGTTGATGGAAATGAAGAGTTTGCTGAGAAGTTTTTAGAGGGTGAAGAGATTTCCGAAGAAGAGATTGTTGCAGCAATTAAAGAAGCTACTATCGGTATGGCTATCGTTCCTATGACTTGTGGTACTGCATTTAAAAACAAAGGTATCCAGACTCTTCTTGATGCTGTTGTTGCTTACTTACCATCTCCAGTTGAATCTGAAGCTATAATGGGAACACTTATGGATGATGAAGAAGTTGAAGTAGCTGTACCATCTACAGATGATGGTGATTTTGCTGCTCTTGCTTTTAAAATCATGACTGACCCATTTGTTGGTGTTCTTACTTTTATCCGTGTATATCGTGGTTCATTAGAAGCAGGTTCATTCGTTCACAACTCTACAAAAGACAAAAAAGAGAGAATTGGTCGTATTGTGAAGATGCATGCTATCAAGCGTGAAGAAGTAAAAGCTATATATGCTGGTGAGATTGGTGCAGTTGTTGGACTTAAAGCAACTACTACTGGTGATACTTTATGTACAGGCGAAGAGAAAGTTGTACTAGAGCGTATGGACTTCCCAGAGCCAGTTATCTCTGTTGCTGTTGAGCCAAAAACTAAAGCTGACCAAGAAAAAATGGGTATCGCACTAAGCAAGCTTGCTGCTGAAGATCCATCTTTTAGAGTTCATACTGATGAGGAAACTGGTCAGACTATTATCTCTGGAATGGGTGAGCTTCACCTTGAGATTTTAGTAGATAGAATGAAAAGAGAGTTCTCTGTTGAAGCAGAAGTTGGAGCTCCTCAGGTTTCTTACCGTGAGTCTATTAAAGATGAAGTAGAGCAAGAGTACAAATATGCAAAACAATCTGGTGGTCGTGGTGCATTTGGTCATGTATATCTTAGAATCAAGCCAGGTGGTGCTGATACTGGATTTATATTTAACAATGCGATCAAAGGTGGAGCGATTCCTAAAGAGTTTATTCCTGCTGTTGAGAAGGGTTGTAAAGAGACTATGCAAACTGGTGTTCTTGCGGGTTATCCAATGGAAGATATTGAAATCACTCTCTATGATGGTTCATATCACGATGTTGATTCAAATGAGATGGCATTTAAACTTGCTGCATCTATGGGTTTCAAAGAGGGTTGTCGTAAAGCTAGACCATCTATCTTAGAGCCAATGATGAAAGTTGAAGTTGAAGTACCTGAAGACTATATGGGTGATGTTATCGGTGACCTTAACCGTCGTCGTGGACAAGTTAACAACATGGGTGACCGTTCTGGAAACAAAATTGTTGATGCATTCGTACCTCTTGCTGAGATGTTTGGTTACTCAACTGATCTTCGTTCTGCAACACAGGGTAGAGCAACTTACTCTATGGAATTTGATCACTATGAAGAAGTTCCTAAAAATGTTTCTGAAGAGATTCAGAAAAAGAGAAACGGCTAGCCCTTTCTCTCGCAACACTTTTATCCCAAAGTGTTGCGTACATGTGGACTCTTTATTTAATATATAGAACTCCTACTTTTTCCTAATAAATTTCATCACTATACTAAAAGCAGATCTAAAAAAATAAAGTATTAAGTATATAAAAAATGTATATAACAGCGGATGAATATAGTTTGCTTTTTCCTGCATAAGTCCAAGTCTAGCAGTTGGATCACTTAGTAGGTCTGGATGCATAAGAAATATTAGCACAGTTAGCAACGCGGTGTAGACGATGAATTCTTTTCTTAATATTTTAATCATACTAGAATTTTATCATTATTATTCTGATATAATACAAAAAAATAGCTTATATGGAATTTTTATGCTTAAAATATTGTTTTTATCTCTTTTAGCAACAGTTTTAATCGCTCAAACTCCTAAAGTGTATAGTGCATTAGGGGATGAAATATACAATAATTTAGAAGGTATTGAAAAACTAAAAGATATTCCTGAGTATTTTAAATATGATGAAAAAATAGATAATTATGTACAAGATGTAAAGAGAGCAAAAGAGCTAGGTTATAGAGTCGAATCAGGTGATAAAGATCAATATGCACAGATATATCTCTCAACACTACGAAGATTATCACAAACGAATGATTTTTTTCAAAAAGCGATATTAAACTCCTTTAAACTCTCTTTAAAGACACAAGATAGCAATCTGTTTTATCAAACTGTGAATTCTGGACTTTTAAATACCGCTGAGTATAAGAGTGAAATTTTACACTATTACTATCTGCATGCAGATGATATTAATCCATCTGGAATTATACAGGGTTATGTTGATGAAGACAAAAGATTAAAGAAACAAAGAGAAAAAAGATCTTTTAAAAAAAAGGATGAAGAGAGAATAAAGCGAATAAGAAGAAGTTATAAGATTAAGCAAGAGGCTTTAGAAAAAAGTTTACAAAGAGAACTTATAGAGAAAAAGAGTGAAATTCGTAGAGAACAACTAGAGGAGTTGTCTAAGACCAGATAAACTTCTCCTCAATATTAGGTCTTCCTTGAAGTGTAACAAAGGGCTTATAATCTGCTTTATATGAGAGCGATGAACACTCCTTAACATAGTAGCCTAGATATATCCAATCTTTTTTATTGGCTTGTGCAAATTTTATCTGTAGAAGCAAAGAGAGTTTACCTAAACTATATTTATAATAATCAGGATCATAGTAAAAATATATTGATGAGATACCATCTTGAAGAATATCGATTAGATCTATGCCTATCAATTTATCCCCATCATAGTATAGAACCTCATATCCAAATCCATTATGACCATCTACAAAAGAGCTATAGTAGTTTTGAGGGTTTGTTTGATTGTATTGCCATGATTTTTTTTCTTTCATATGCAGATGATATTTTTCAAAAAGATCTAAATGAGCTTGACTTACACTAGGAGTCTGTATATAACTTTTTATAAATACCGCTTTTTTTATAACTCTTCTATCGGACTTTGAGAATTTGTAGTTTTTTACATCTATTTTTATACTTTGACATTCGTTACATGTAGAGCAGATAGGTCTAAAGTACATCTTTCCAAATCTTCTATAGCCTCTTTCAATAAGTTCTTGACATTGGAAAACATCACAATCATCAATCACTTTGTAGTGCGTTGTTTGTTCAAGCTCTTTAATATAGGAGCATCTATCATTAAGTAAAAATTCTTTAAGTAGATTCATAGTGTGATTTTGACATAATTAGTATTAAAAAAAAGGTAATTTTTTGGAATTTTTTAACAAAAATAAGATATTGATATTTAGAAGCTTTGGTGCAGTGATGCTACTCGTTGGTTTTGCTATTCATTTTTGGGTAACACCAAAAGAGGTATTGACTCAAAATGATATAGCTGCTGCCAATGTAGCAAGAATGGAAGCAAAAGTTGCAGGAGGAAGTACTAGATTAAAAGGAAGTGCTAAAAAAGATCATAATAAGTATTTAGATACTTTAAAAAATACTCAAGCTAAACAGATGCAGTATTTGACTATCATAGCTATGGTTTTAGGTGTTGGATTTTTAGGGTATAGTTTTATGCCTAAAAAATTAGACTCCTAGTCAAGCTGAGAGTGACGCAAGCAGTGGAGTCTAGCTTTATAGTTAAAAGTGCTTTACCTATGAACTAAAGAAACATTTTACTGCGTAAAAGCGGTTCCCTTGTTTTCTAAAGAAACATTTTACTGCGTAAAAGCGGTTCCCTTGTTTTCTAAAGAAACATTTTACTGCGTAAAAGCGGTTCCCTTGTTTTCTAAAGAAACATTTTACTGCGTAAAAGCGGTTCCCTTGTTTTCTAAAGAAACATTTTACTGCGTAAAAGCGGTTCCCTTGTTTTGAGCGATAAGTACACCCTCTATAAGCTTGTCCATCTCACCATC
>JAYEGN010000124.1:0-5734 GCA_034659115.1 Campylobacterota bacterium | reverse complement strand
CTAAAGAAACATTTTACTGCGTAAAAGCGGTTCCCTTGTTTTCTAAAGAAACATTTTACTGCGTAAAAGCGGTTCCCTTGTTTTGAGCGATAAGTACACCCTCTATAAGCTTGTCCATCTCACCATCTAGTATGCCAGAGATATTAGAGTAGGAGATGTTGCTTCTTGTATCTTTGACTTGTTGGTATGGTTGCATAACATAGGAGCGAATCTGATGTCCCCAACCTATCTCACTTTTAGCTACTCCATCAAGTTCAGCTTTTTGAGCCTCTAGTTCTAACTCATAAAGGCGAGATTTTAGCATCTTCATAGCAGTAGCCCTGTTTTTATGCTGACTTCTATCGTTTTGACATTGTACGACTACTCCAGTTTCTATGTGAGTTAAGCGAATAGCAGACTCTGTTTTGTTTACATGTTGTCCGCCAGCTCCGCTTGCTCTATAGGTATCAACTCTTATATCTTTATCTTCTATGACTATATTTATATTGTCATCTATCTCCGGTGAAACCATTACAGAACTAAAAGAGGTGTGTCGCTTTGCGTTTGAATCAAATGGAGAGATACGAACAAGTCGGTGAATGCCATTTTCAACTTTTAAGTAGCCATAAGCATTTTCGCCTTTTATCATAATCGAGACATCTTTTATACCCGCTTCTTCACCAGTTTGATAATCTAAAATTTCAATACTAAAACCTTTTCTTGAAGCATACATCTTATACATGCGAAGAAGCATAGCAGCCCAATCTTGAGATTCTGTTCCACCAGCTCCTGGATGGATCGATAATATGGCATTGTTTGCATCCATTTCATCGCTTAAAAGTACCTCTATCTCCATATTTAATATTAGCTGTTCTAAGTCGCTACTATCCTCATAGCAGGACTCTATTGACTCTTCGTCGTTTTCTTCTTGTGCCATCGCATAGAGTTCTTTTGCATCAGTAATAGCATCTATGGCGATAGCATATTTATCAAGTTTTCTTTGAAGTTGAGTTTTCTCTTTTTGAATCTTTGCAGCATTAGAAGCATCTAGCCAAAAATCTTGATTGTTTTCTAACTCTTCAATCTCTTGTAATCTTACATTTAGCTTATCTGGTTCAACAACACCAGTGATGTTGTTCATCTTTAGAGTCAGGTTTTTTAGTAGTTCAGTGTATTCATAGTTATCCATCTCTATACCTATTTATTATATAATTGTGATTATATTATATCGGGACTTAAAATGAAGATTATCTCAAATCCATTAGTGCTAAAAAGCTATCTAAAAAATCAAAATAAGAGTATTGGTTTTGTACCAACAATGGGTGCACTACATAAAGGGCATATCTCACTAATAGAAGAAGCAAGCAAAGAGAATCAACTTGTGGTTGTTTCTATATTTGTAAACCCTACACAATTTTTAAAGGGCGAAGATTTAGAGAGTTATCCTAGAAGAGATGAAGCGGATAAAAAGATATGTTCTTTAGTTGGAGTAGATGTTCTTTTCTTTCCACATGTGGATGATATATATGGCGATGATGAAGTAGGTATTCAAGCTCCACATGTGAGAGGGTATATGCTAGAAGGGTTTAGTAGACCCTCCCACTTTAATGGTGTTTTAACCGTTGTGATGAAGCTTCTAAATATGGTCAATCCAGATAAAACCTATTTTGGTAAAAAAGATGCACAGCAGTTAAATCTTATAAGTTTGATGGTAAAACAATTTTTTATGAGTGTGGAAATAGTAGCGGTTGATACCGTTAGAGAGAGTGATGGCTTAGCACTAAGTAGTAGAAACCTGTATTTAAGTTCTGATGAAAGAGTCCAAGCCCTTAAAATATCATCATCTCTTCATATAGCTGCAAATTTAGTTTCTAAAGGTATGATGGATTCAAAAAAGATTACGCAAGATATGAGAAACCTATTGGAGCCATTAGAAATTTTTTATGTTGAGGTTTTAAATCGTGACTTTGAACTTATAGAAAAAGTAGAGATAGGAAATAGTATTATTTTAGTAGAGGTTAGAGTGGGTAGTACAAGATTACTTGATAATATTTGGCTTTAAATAACCCTCTTCAACCATCATATCTACAGCTTTTTTGAAAACTGGTACAGCTGTTTGAGACGCAAACTGACTACTTTTTGGTTGTATAACAATCACGCCCATGGTGTATTTACTTTTTGAATCGTTTACAAAACCCATAAAGGCAGTGTTGTACTTTCTTACATATTTTCCTTTTTCAACTATGTGTGCAGTTCCAGTTTTTCCGCCTATAAATAAGCCATCGGTCTTAGTTTTTGTACCGGTTCCTTCATTTACAGTTTTGATGAGTATTTTTTGCATTCTGTTAGCTGTTGAACTTTTTATAACCTGTATCTGAGCCTCTTTTTCTATGGGGATAGTGCGACCCATAGCATCCGTGAAGTGACTTACAAGAGATGGCGTAACCATTCTCCCATTGTTGTTAAAAACACTATATGCACGGATAAGCTGCATAAGATTTGCTCTCATCCCGTAGCCATAAGAACATGTGGCTTTATAGATCTCATTGTTAAGTCTTGAGCTGTTTGGTATGGAGCCTGCTTTTTCATATATCATATCTGGCGTAGATTTTTTTGAAAATCCAAAACTCAAAAGTCCATCGTGAAACTCACTACCTGAAAGTTTTTGAGCTAGTTGAGCGATACCTACATTTGATGAGTGTACTATAACATTTTCAGCAGAAAGCCAATCAAATCTATGCTCATCTGTTATAAGTTTTCTGCCTATTCTAAAGCGTCCATTGTGTCCATTTACTAGGTCGTAAGGATTTACAAGACCTTTATCAAGTAGTAGTGCAAATGTAACAGTTTTTATAACACTCCCAGGTTCAAAACTGTATTCTGTCATAGCTGCATTTAAAGATGGATAATCTTTTCGTCTGATTTTTTTTGGTAAAAACCTGTTTGAACTAGCAGTTGTGATGACATTTCCATTGGTAGAGTTCATTATGGCTATGATAATCTGTTTAGCTCTAATCTCTTTTTTCATAGTATCAAGCATCTTTTCCATTCTTATCTGAAGACCTACGGGGATATTTAGCTTCAGATCAAGACCATCAATAGCTGGTTTTGAAAAACTGTCTTTGTTAAGTATGATGTAACCATTTACATCTCTTTTTCCCTGTCTTGTCTCATCTTGACGGGCACTAAGAGCCTCATCAAAGCGTTTTTCTATGCCTTTTACTCCTCTGATATAGGTATAACCATCTTCCTCTAGTTTATGTGGGTAACCAATCATAGGAGTCAGAAGGTCACCATATGGATACACTCTACTCTCTCCACTCTCTATGATGCTAAGTCCATGAAGTGTAGTTTGACCTGTTTTAGGGTTTTTTCTCTCCACAAAGACCTTGTATCGTCTTAGTTCATAAGCAAGTTTTTTAAGATACTGTGCTCTTTTTTCAGTAATGTTATAGCTAAGAACTACAACACCCTCTCTTTTGGTAAGTTTTTTATGGAGTTTTTTTGTACTTATGCCTGAGTAGATACTAAAGAGTTCTATAAAAAGTTGCATCTTTTGGGGATCTATATAGTGGGTATTTACAATGGCTTTATAGAGCTTTTTTGTAGTTGCTATATGAAAGCCATCTGCACTTATGATGGAGCCTCTTTGTGCTTTTGAACTGTTTTTACTATAAAGAGATGGTAGGTGGCGATATTTTACAACATTTAGAAGCATTACGCTAAGAAATATAAAAAATCCAAGACAGATGAGAGAGTAAAGAAGAAATATCTTCTTACTTTTGTTTTTACTGTTTAAGGTAGTTATAGCTGTGTTCTTCCTAACTCTTTGTAAGCATTGAGAGCTTTATTTCTTATCTCTAGCATAAGTTTCATGCTTGTTTCTGCCTTAGAGATTGCAAGTGCTGCTTGATGAAGATCCTTTACCTGTCCAGTAGCTATATCACCTATCGCTTTTTCACTACCCTCTTGATATTTGTTTACTTCATTGAGGGCAGATTTTAAGTGCGTAGAAAAATCATCACTTCCATTGGTACTCTCTAGCTCTCTTTTTTGTTTGAGTAGGTCGGCGGTTGAAGTGCCTGAAATGCCATTTATATCTGCCATAATTTACCCTTTATTGTAACAGTGAGATAGCACTGTTAGCTATATTTTTTGAACTCTCAAAAGCAGCTACATTTGCTTGGTAGGAGCGAGTTGCTTCAACTAAATCGGCCATTTCGATAACAGGATTAATATTTGGGTATGAAACATAACCATTTGAGTCTGCATCTGGATGAGATGGGTCAAATTTCATCTTAGGTTCACTGTCATCTCTTGAGATTTTATCAACTATAACGCTCATTATAGCAGGATTTACGCTTTTGCCAAAATCTCCCTCATTAAGGGGGTCTTGATATTTCGCACTATTTGAAGAACCATGGAGTGCTTTGTTAAACTGCTCGTTAAAGTCTATAGCTTTGAACACAACCTCTTTTCTTCTGTAGGGACCACCCTCATCAGTTCTAGTTGTTTGTGCATTTGCAATATTTTGAGATATGGTGTTTACACGAACTCTTTGAGCAGATAAACCGTAACCACTTATATCAAAACTACTTAAAAAAGCCATCCTGCTATCCTTTTTAATTTACTTTTTGTGAAGCTTCTATAACACTTTTAAATATCATAGAATCTTTTTTATTTGCTTGAATAAGAGCGTTATACATGATAGAGTTTTTACTCATCTCTGTTGTTTCAACATCTAAATCAACGCTATTTCCATCATTTCTAGCCATATGCCCATCTCTAAAAAAAGTAGTTGCTTTATAACTGCCTTTTTCATTGTGTAAAGCTATATGAGCACCATCTGTTTGAGCCAATGCTAAGTGATCGTTATCTTTACTGAGTAAGTCAGCTTTTTTTGCAGATAAAGCATCTTCAAAGCTGATATCTCGTGGTCTGTAAAAAGGAGTATCGGTATTTGCAATATTTGAAGCTATCATATCTTGACGCATAGCCCTATAATCAAGTGCATCAGCGATCAATCCATGAACACGAGATATTTGAATACTCATAGAAAACTCCTCTGTTTTAGTTGTAATAAGCAACTTTAGTTCCAATATTGAAAACTATTTTATGATATAATTTTTAAAAGATTTAACAAGGGATGAGACAATGGGTGCATTAAAATTAGAAGATTTACCATACTATACTTATGATGATTATAAAAACTGGGAAGGGAATGATTGGGAACTGATTTTTGGACAAGCTTATTGTATGAGTCCTGCTCCGATGATAAAGCATCAAAGAATAACTAATAATATAGGATGGCAGTTAAAAAATCTATTTGATAATTGTAAAAAATGTCAGGTACTTATGCCGATAGATTGGAAAATCTCAAACGATACAGTAGTTCAACCAGATAACTCAGTTATTTGTCATGAGCCAACAAATGAAGCTTACATAACTAAAGCCCCAAAAATCATCTTTGAGATTCTCTCAAAAAGCACAGCCAAAAAAGATAAAGGCTTAAAGTATAACATATATGAACAAGAGGGTGTAAACTACTACATCATAGTTGATCCAGATGAAGAGATAGCAAAAGTTTATGAACTAAAAGATGGTAGATATATAAAAGTTTGTGACGCAAGTGATGAGGTAGTTGAGTTTAAAGTAAAAGAGTGTGATGAAAAAATGGAGTTTGATTTTGCTAAGATTTGGTGAGATTAACCATTGTATATATAAAGAGTTTTTGGGTCTATATCTACATATCCAT
>JAYEGN010000123.1:0-2540 GCA_034659115.1 Campylobacterota bacterium | reverse complement strand
TGCATCCTCTTTAAGCATAGCTATGCCACTCATTATCATATATGTTGCTAATGCAAAACCTAAGGCTATTAAAACTGTTCTTTTTATCTTTTGTATTTTATTCATAATGAAATTTTACCTAAATAATTAACACTACTGTAACACAAACTTTATATTATGCTGTAATATTAATATTTAAGGTAAATTATATGAAAAAAATCGTTCCTCTATCTCTAATCGCTGCTGCATCTTTGTACGCAAATGAGATTGAACTATCTTCCATCGATGTAGAATCGACTATTATAACGGAGGTAAGTCAAAAGGCTCAAAAGTCAGCAGATCTGTCTCAAGCACTGAGCCAAAGTGTTCCGAGTATAGATATGACTCGCCGTAGTGGTATCTCCAACGATATATTTATTCGTGGTCAAAGCAGAGATAATATCTCTATTGAAGTTGATGGCACAAAAGTATGTGGTGCATGTCCAAACAGAATGGATCCACCTGTATCACATATACTAGCAAATCAGATTGACAGCATAGAAGTTACAGAAGGTCCATACGATGTAGAAACATTTGGTGTGATGAGTGGTGGGGTCAAAATAAAGACAAAACAACCTACTCAAAAAACTCATGCTGAAGTTAACCTAGGTTATGGAGCATGGAACTATATGAAAGTTGGTGCTACTGCTAGTGGTGGAAATGATGTTGTTCGTGTCTTAGTAAGTGCTTCAGCCGAATCAAGTGACCAGTATAAAGATGGTGATGGAGATACGATGGCACAACAAGTTGCAAACAATGCCACAAGTGTTGCTTCAAACCCAAACTCTTCTCCTACAGAAATAGCCATGGCTAAAGGTGCACAATACAAACCACAATACAAAGATATGAAAGCCTATGATAAAAAAAGTATTATGGCAAAAGCGTTTATTACAGTAACTGATGATCAAGAACTTCGTTTAGGCGCTACTGCAAATAGAAGCAGTGATGTTTTATATCCAAACTCAAAAATGGATGCTAACTATGATGATTCGAATATCTACAATATTGAGTACAACATAAAAGATGTGTCTGATATTTATAAAAATATCAATCTCCAATACTACAAATCTGATGTTGATCACCCAATGGGTACAGATTATAGAATCTCATCTGCTCCAAAAGATGCAGATGGTAATCCTCTTCCTCTAAAAGTTGTAACAAACTGGCTAACAACAGATATGCAAGGTATTAAACTTAAAAATGATTTTGATATTAGTGATTATAAGTTGTTAATTGGTCTTGATGCTAGCCAAAGAAAATGGGATGGCCATTATGAGATGAATGGAAATCCTGCTGGTGGTCCATTTGGTTCAAATGGAAGAAAAAGTATTGATGATGCTGTAACCGAAAACATGGCTATATTTGCAAAACTTGATAAATCTTTTGGTGCCTTAAGTTTTAGTCTTGGTGCAAGATATGATTCAACAGATATTACAAATGGTGGTGGTCTTCAAAACAATGATTACACAGGTCTAAATGCAAATCTTTTAACAACTTTTAACATCAATAAAGATAATCTTATTTTCTTAGGTGTTGGTCAGGCAAATCGTGTTCCAGATGCAAGAGAGCTTTACTTTAGAGGTTCGATGAATAATGTAGTTGGAACAGATACACTAGAGCAAACTACAAATCAAGAGATAGATTTAGGATATGAGATTGATAATGATAACTTTATGTTTAAAATCAAAGGTTTTTACTCAATGCTTAATGATTACATATATATCAAAAAAGGCGTAGGGACTAATGCATTTGAAAATATAGATGCTACAATCTATGGAACAGAATTAAGTGCATCTGTTTATGCTACTGACGATATCACAATAGATATAGGTGCTTCATACAAGGTTGGAGAAAAAGATGAAGCATTAGCGGGTCAAACAGATAAAGACCTTGCAAATATAGCTCCTTTAAGAGGAAATATAGCTCTAAACTGGGAATACTACAACAATAGCATCGCCTCTATAGATCTTCGTGCATCAGACAGATGGGATGCGATAGATAGTGATAATGGTGAGCAAGTGTTAGACTCTTGGAGTATTTTAAACCTTAAAGTAAAACATGCAGTTAGTAAAAATTTTGATTTTACTCTAGGTGTTAATAATCTACTTGATGAAACTTATGCCCTAAGTAATACTTACGCAGATCTAATTTTAGTTACAGCTGGTGGTAGCGGTGATGTGATGCTTATGAATGAACCAGGAAGATATATATACACAAATATAGATTTTAGATTTTAGATTTATCAATCTATCCCAAATAATTCCATAAGGATTTATAAAATTTATCTATGCTTGTGCTTAAGGGATGTTTAGTAAAAATTTTAAGCCACCTTATTGGTGGTGTAAATTTTTAATGAACCTGCCTTGAGTGCAATGATAGTTTAAATTTTTTATTCTTATGGAATTATTTGGGATCTATTATCATAAAGAGGCTAAAATCTCTTTATGATAAACAGAGTTCAAACTAAAAAAATATATGTCGGTGATATTGGGGTTGGTGGTGATGCACCAATAAGCACACAA
>JAYEGN010000122.1:8531-12580 GCA_034659115.1 Campylobacterota bacterium | reverse complement strand
AAGCTACCAGTAGCTCCTGCAATAGTTTGCCTTGTAGCTAATAGCTTATCTTTTATTTGAATATTTAGTTTTTAATGGGGATTGGTATAACTACCAAATTTTAGAAAAATCAAAACTCATCTTCTCATCACACTCTTTGATATTTAGTTCAACTACCTCATCACTAGCATCACAAACCTTTATATATTTACCATCTTTTAGCACATATACTTTAGCAATATTTTCATCAGGATTTACAATAATATAATACTCTACACCCTCTCTTTCATACAAGTCAAACTTAACACCCATATCTTTTTTAGCAGTAGATTTTGATAGTATTTCAAAGATAATTTTAGGTGATTTGGAGATATAAGCTTTGTTTTGAGGTTCATGACAAATCACACTATTATCAGGCTGAACGATGGTTTCATCAGAAACTTTCCAATCAACAGGCATAAGCACTTGACACTTTTCACATTTATCAAATATATTTTTTAATTCCCATGCGATATTAGCACTAATATTTTGATGTTTAATTATAGGCATCGGTGCCATTGCATAAGCATATCCACCTATCAGTTCCCATCTATCATCCCAAAGTTTATAATCTTCATAACTATATTTTGGAATATCTTCTAATCTTAATACACCCATGGTTTAAACCTTTGCTTTAAATTTTTATATATACTATATCACTTAACAAATCACAACACTCTTAATCTCAGTCATCTCTTCAATAGCAAACTGAGGACCCTCTCTCCCTACTCCACTTAGTTTTACACCACCATAAGGCTGTATGTCAAATCTAAGCGATACCTTCATCTTTTATACTAATAATTTTTATATTTACCAGCCTTAACTTCATCTTTTATTTCACTTAATTTTTCTTCTAAAATAGATACTAATATCTCAGATGCATCTTGATCATCAGGCTCTGGTACATTATAGTCTGTAACTCTTAGGTTTGATTTGAAAAATGATTCTAAATCATTTCTGATAGCATCTTTTCTAGAGTGCAAATCTTTTTGCACAGGAGTTACTGGAACTATTTCATCTCTGTTCAACCAAGCGTGTGCTTCATCAATTGATTTGAAAAACTGAACCTCTCCATCCATAAACCAGCTTCCAATCTTTACGCCATACTCTTCCCATCTCTTTGTTCCAACAAGGGCTATTTTAGTAAAAGTTTCTTTAAACTCCATACCAAATTTAAAATCATCCCAAGCAGCTCTAAGCTCCCAACCATCAAACTCAGTAGCATCTATTAGAACCTTAACTTTTGGCTCTTTAACTTCTTTTATAGCACTCTGAAGCATAGGAATCATCTTTTCATAATCCGAATGCTTTAAAGTTCCATCTATTTTCATTTTCAAAAAGAAAAATTCATCAACTCTACTAATACCTGCCGAAATACCATGTTCAACTATCTTACTCATAACATACTCCTATATCTATATATTTTAACAAATCACAACACTCTTAATCTCAGTCATCTCTTCAATAGCAAACTGAGGACCCTCTCTCCCTACTCCACTTAGTTTTACCCCACCATATGGCTGTATATCAAACCTAAGTGTTGGCATATCATTTATCACGATTCCACCAGCATCTAGCTCATCTATTGCTCTTTGCATAAGGCTCAAGTCATTTGTAAATACTGAAAACTGTAAGCCATAAGGGGAGCTATTCATTCTTGGAAGTGCATCATCAAAACTCTCAACTTTTACCAGTGAAACTATCGGTGCAAATACCTCTTCACATACTATCGCCATATCATCTCGTACATCTGCCATCACACAAGGGTAAAACATTCTACCATCAATACGAGGAGTTAAAAGTGCTTTTGCCCCCTCATCTATGGCTCGTTGCACCCAACCCAATGCACGCTCACAAGCATCATCATCTATAAGAGGACCCATAAAAGTATCATCATTATATGGAGAACCTACTTTTAATTTTTTAGTCTCATCTGCCATCTTTTGTGCAAACTCATCATAAATATCTTCATTTACATAGATTCTTTGAAGAGAGATACAAACTTGTCCAGAGTTTACAAATGCCCCAAGAGAACATCTCTGTGCTGCCAAATCCAAATCAGCAGTTTTTGAGATATATGTCGCTGCATTTCCACCAAGCTCAAGTCCTACTTTTTTTATACCAGCAGATTTTGCTATGATATTTCCAACTGGAACACTACCTGTGAAGCTTATAACTCGTGGAATATCGCTAGTGATTAAAGCACTTCCTACTTCTGCATCTCCATAAACAACACTAAGAGCATCTTTAACAGCAAACTCACTATCTATGAATAGCTTTGCGAACTTGAACGCAGTTAGTGGAGCTTCAGGAGTTGGTTTTAGTACAACTGTATTACCTGCCACAAGAGCAGGAGCAAGTTTATGTGCTACAAGATTCAGAGGAAAATTAAATGGAGTGATAGCCACAACTACACCAGCAGGCTCACGAGTAAAAAAAGCTGTAGTTTTTTTGCCACTAGCCATAGCATCAGTGTTTATAGTTTCGCCATGCATAGTTCGCATAGTCTCAGCAGAAAGGGTGACAGTTTCTATACATCTATCAACTTCCACACGAGCAAAAGCGATAGGCTTACCAACCTCATCCGTGATTGTTTGAGCTATATTTTCTTTGTTTTGCTTTAACTTTTGTGCTACATCTAAAAGCCAAGAACACCTTTGTGCTAAAGTTGATGCTTTTGCGGCTTTAGTAGCATTTTGAGCAATTTCAAGAGCTTTTTTTGCATCATCTGCCTCACATATAGGGGCTATTGAAACCACCTCATTTGAGTATGGACTTACTCTTTTACTTCTGTTTTGTTTATCTGCTTGTGTTGAACCAAAAAATATTTTCGCTTGCATTGAGTCTCCCTGAACTGTTAGAGTAATTATAGCATCTCTATTCTATTATTTCTTTATACTGTTCTCTTATTTTTTTAAACTCTTCTATATTATTTAAAAAAACATCTACAAGCATAGGGTCAAAATGTTTCCCTTTTTCCTCTTTGAGCATCTTAAATATATCTTCATCTCTCCATGCTTTTTTATAGACTCTCTCACTTCCAAGTGCATCAAAAACATCCGCAACAGCTGTAATCCTTGCATATATGCTTATATCTTCACCCTTCAAACCTCGTGGATATCCTGTGCCATCATATTTTTCGTGATGCTCATGAGCAATGGTCGCAGAGATTTGTAAAAGCTCTTTGTCGCTATGTCTTAACATCTCATACCCAAGTGTTGTATGTGTTCTCATTATCACACTCTCTTCTTGAGTATGTCTTGCTGGCTTGTTTAAAATCGCATCCGATATAGCAACTTTTCCTATATCATGCATAGGACTTGCTTCTTTTAGCATCTGAGCATAAAATCTATCCATCCCACTATATTCAGCTAAGAGTCTTGAGTATTCAGCCACTCTCGTTACATGGTTTCCAGTCTCTTTTGAACGGCTCTCTCCAATAGTTCCCATGGTAAATATAATCTCTTTTTGAGTTTCTTTGATAGTTTTATTTAAGCCTACTATATCTTTTATTCGATGTTCAACTTCATGCTCAAGATATTCATTGACATTTTCAAGGTTTTTTTTAAGTTCTTCTATCTCTTTTTTAGCTGTAATATCTTGTCGCAAGGCATGATATCCTATCATTTGACCATCTTGATTATAGAATGGTTCTACATTTGCATCTACCCAATAAATAGTTCCATCTTTTGCTTTATTTTTTATCTCTCCAGACCATGTTTTACCTGATTTTATTGTCATCCACAACTCTTTAAAGAGTTCATCCGAAGAATCTTCATGCTTTACAATATTATGCTTACTACCTAGTAGTTCTTCTGAGGAATACTGACAAATTTTACAAAATGCTTCACTAGCATAAACTATACGACCAGCCAAATCAGTTGCTGAAAAGATAACATCTTTATCGAAAGTTTTTAGTAAATAATCCCTATCTAATACAGCACCTAAAAAATTCTTTTCCATAAAAAGACTCCAGTGATATTTATAATCACTCTATTATATCCATATTTCTTATCTATAGCTAATTTAAA
>JAYEGN010000122.1:0-8431 GCA_034659115.1 Campylobacterota bacterium | reverse complement strand
CCACTTTTAACCTCGATGAAGTGAAGAACTTCATCTTTAGTAGCGATGATATCAATCTCCCCAAAACGAGAGTAGAAGTTTTGTTCTACGACTGTGAAACCATTACTATAAAGAAATGTACAAGCTTTTTCTTCAGCTAGATTTCCTTTTGCTCTGCTCATATTAGCAGTTAATCAGTTCCACTTTTACAGATTTAAATGCAGCAGTTAAGATTATCTCATCACTTGCATCTCCAAAAAGTGCATTTACTTTTGATTTTGAATGATGAAAAGTTACAAATAGTGTTTTTGGCTGCACCTTATCTGTTATCTTGATAGCAAGTGGAGTAGTTTCTCCATACTCACTTTTTAGTATAACTTTATCACTCGTAAAGTCTCGTGCATCCTCTTCACATACTAGTAAAATATCTTCAGGGTATCTCCTGTTGAGGTTCTCACTTCTTGAAGTTTGGGCTGCGTTATTGTAGTGAGCAAGTGTTCTTCCAGTTGTTAAATGATAACCTGTTAACTCCCTGCTCATAATCTCTTTTATCATACCTCTAATCTTATACTGATGGTAGCAAAAATGCCCATAGCCATCATCTGTACGGAAATCTAGTTGATGAAGTATAGGAGTATCTTCTGTATGAACTGGCCACTGAAGCCCTCTTTTTCTATGCTTTTCTAGTCTATGATAATCAGCTCCACTAAAACGGCGATAAGCTACCTCTCTTACCTCATCCCAAACATCTTTTGAAGACTCATATCTGTAATCTCCACCCATTTTATTATCTAGCATCTGTAAAATCTCCCAATCATCTGGCAGATCACTTTTTACTAATGGTTGAGATAGATGAAGTCTTCTCATAGCATTTACATAAACACCAGTTTTCTCATAAGCTGATTTTACACCTATAACTATGTCGGCTTTTTTTGCTACATCAGTCATAAAAAGTTCTTGAACAAAAAGCATATCCAACTTCTTAAATGCTTTATCTAACTTGTTAAGATTTGGATGTATATGAGTTAGGTCTTCGCCTATATTTAGAACAACTTTCAGATTATCTTCAAGCATCTCATCAACAAGCTGAGGTGTCATAAGACCAAGCTCTTTTGGTTCTTGATAATCTGGTGCAAAATAAGGTAGCATACCCATATCACATGCACCCTGAACATTATTTTGACCACGAAGAGGCATAAGTCCAGCTCCACTTTTTCCAACATTTCCAGTCATAAGTGCTAAGTGAACTATAGCCATAACAGCATAAGAGCCATCTATATGCTCAGTAATCCCAAGCCCCCAAAATATCATAGAGTTTTTAAGTGCGTACTCTCTTGCTACTTTTTTTATCATTTTAGATAGATACTCATAACCCTCTATATCGTTATAGTAATCAGGATTAGCAAAGGAATCATTCATGATTTTTTCTTTAAACTCTGCAAAACCTTTTGTTCTGTCTTCTATGAAGCTATCATCATAAAGTTCTTCATCCATAATAACATAAGCTATCATATTCAGAGTCAGTAGATTTGCTTCATGTGGCATAATAGCCTTGTATTTTGCAACTCTATGAAGTTTAATCTCTCTTACATCAAAAACAGCTAAGTTATCATGCTCTCTTGCTACATCTATAATACGGTTTGCAATGATAGGGTGAGCTTCTGTTGTATTTGAGCCTATCACTATCATAAATTCTGCATTATAAATATCGTTGTAAGGGTTTGTAGCCGCTCCCTCTCCTATAGTTTTTTTCATCCCACTAAGAGATGGAGAGTGACAAACTCTAGCACAGTTATCTACATGTGGAGAGTTTAAAGTATGACGAGTGAATTTCTGAAAAAGATATGCAGATTCGCAAGAGGTTCTTGCTCCACCGATAGATGCGATAGCTTTACGACCATAATTTTCTTGTGTTTCTTTCATCTTCATAGCGCATGCAGTTGTAGCACTGTCTAGGTCTGTTTCATACCAAGTATCATCTAAATCGACAAGTGATAAACTTATGTTCTCTTTGATTGTAGGGTTTTTATCAAGCCAAGTTTTTCTTATGCGAGGTATGCGAAGTCTGTCATCTGCATCCACAAAGTCAAAACCATACTTACCCTTTATACAGAGTTTACCTTGAGAAACTACACCATCAAGATGAGCAAATATTTTCTCAATCTTGTTGGTTTTAGTATTTACATTAACTGCTATATCACAACCAACACCACAATATGTACATACACTATCAATAGTCTCTAGATTTTGCATAAACTTAAATTATCCTAATCATCACTGGAGCTGAAATCACAAATTCTAAAGTTTGCATATCGATCATCATCCTTTGAATATCTTTTTCTAACGCTATATGAGTAGATATTAAAAGGTTTGCTGAATTTGTTGAAACCGGTCTTTGAAGCATCGTCTCTACTGAGATATTATTATCTTCAAACAGTTTAGTTATTTTAGCTAAAACTCCAGCACGGTCTGACACATTGATGCGAAGATAATATTTTGAGTTAATATCATCTGTTGCTTTCAGGGTGAGCTTTCCTTCTAGCGGTCTATCAAAACCAAGCATCGGTGCAGATTTTCCACTTCTTGCTATATCAATTATATTTGCTACAACTGCACTAGCAGTAGCATCTCCTCCAGCTCCAGGACCATAATAAAGTGTTTCACCAACCTTGTCACCAACAACACTAATACCATTCATAACACCATCAATTTTTGCTATCATCTCATCTTGAGAGATTAAACAAGCATGAACCCTAAGTTCAACCTCATCACCATCTTTTTTAGCAATTCCTAAGAGTTTGATAGCATAACCAAACTCTGCTGCAAACTTTATATCCTCTTGAGATACATCTTCTATACCCTCAATTAAGATATCTTCAGGTTTAGCATCTATGCCATAAGCGATAGAAGAAAGTATAAGAAGTTTATGAGCTGCATCATAACCACCTACATCAAAAGAGGGATCAGCTTCAGCATAACCCAAATCTTGGGACTCTTTAAGAATCGCATCATAAGCCACACCCTCATCAGTCATCTTAGTCATCATATAGTTACATGTACCGTTCATTATCCCCACAATAGACTCTATATGATTAGCGCTCAAGCCGTCGCGAAGAGCATTAATGATAGGAATACCACCGGCTACACTTGCTTCATATTCAAAAGCGATATTTTTAGCTATATCTTGAAGCTCATAACGATGATAAGCTAGAAGTGCTTTGTTAGCAGTAACAACTGCCTTACCATTCTCTAGTGCTTTTTTAACTACTTCAAATGGTTCTTCAACCCCACCCATAAGCTCCACAACTACATCTATTTCAGCATCATTTAAAACATCATCAACGCTATCAGTTATAACTATATCAAGCCCTCTATCTTTAGAGAGATTTTTAACAACACCACTCTTAACAACTATCTCTTGACCTGCGCGGGCAGAGATAACATCAGCATTATCTTTTAAGATGTTTACTACACTTGTTCCAACTGTTCCTACACCTATTATTCCTACTTTCATCATTACTTCTCTTCCTCAAACTGCTTTAAAAACTGCTTAATATTTTTAGCAGCTTGGCGGATACGATTGTCATTTTCTATAAGTGCTATTCGCACATAACCCTCTCCATAAGCACCAAAGCCTATTCCTGGGGCTACGGCAACACCAGCTTCAACAAGAAGTCTTTTTGAAAACTCTAAGCTTCCTAAATGTTCTACACATGCAGGTATTTTTGCCCATACAAACATACTAGCTTCATTTTTCTTCAAGTGCCAACCAGCTCTATCAAACGCTTCTATAAGCACACCTTGTCTATGGTTATATTTAGCTGTAATATCTCTTACACACTGTTGATCACCATTTAGTGCCACTGTAGCTGCCACTTGGATAGGTGTAAACATTCCATAATCTAACCACGATTTTATCTTTTGCAATGCACCAATGAGTTTTTTATTTCCAACAAAGAAACCAACTCTCCAGCCTGCCATGTTGTAAGATTTCGAAAGTGTGAAACTCTCAACTGCTACATCTTTTGCACCTTCAACACTCATAATAGATGGTGTTTTATAACCATCAAAAGTAATATCACCATATGCGATATCAGAGATTATATAAAATCTTTTCTCTTTTGCCATAGCAACAAGACGAACATAAAACTCCCCAGTTACTGTTACTGTTGTAGGATTGTGAGGAAAGTTTACTAAAACATATTTTGGTTTAGGAGAGCTCTCTTTAAAAACTTTTTCTAAATCTTGAAAAAACTTATCTTCATCAAGTCTATAATGCTCATCAAACTCTATACCAAACTTGATAACATTTCCACCCGCTAAGATAAAAGAGTATTCATGAATAGGGTAAGTTGGATCTGGAACTACTGCCACATCTCCAGGATTAGTAACTGCATAAGTAAGGTGTGCGTAACCCTCTTTACTTCCCATAGTTGCTACACACTCAGTCATAGGGTCTAGTTCGCAATCATATCTTCTAGCATACCAATCAGATATAGCCATAAGCAATTTTGGGATTCCCTTTGAAGTTGAATAACCATGAGTTTTTGTTTTTTGGGCTGATTCTACAAGTTTTTCTCTTATATGTTCTGGAGTATCTCCATCTGGATTCCCCATAGAAAAGTCGATAACATCCGCACCTGCTCGTCTCTGGGCCATTTTAAGCTCATTTACCTCAGCAAATACATACTTCGGCAACCTTTTCATCTTGTCAAATTCTATCTCATCAAACATCAATATTCCCTATTAAATTATTGATGATATTTTAGCGAAAAATATTTAGGATAAACTAATGTAAGAAATTTAAATAAGAGACTATAGATATGGAACTGCGTACAATCTCTCTCTTACCTTGAACCCATCGGATTTAAAATGAGATCATCACGGATATTTTTAAGTGTATAGATATCAGAAATTTTAATATAGTGTGTATTATCTTGTAGCTCAAATACTATATTTCTTTTTTGAGAATCTATTTTCATAACTTTTAAAAGATGCAAAGAGCTATCATAATAAGCGATATAGGGATACCAACTATTTCTTCTAGAGGATGAGATTAATAGTTTTTTAATTTGAGATACATTGATCCACTTTGCATATAATGATCTTTTTAGTTTTAACTTTACACCAGATTCAAGAGTTTCAACATTTAGTTCTGCATCTCGCATATCAATCATATAGGTCCAGTTAGTTGGTGAATTTCTATCAATATTTACAATATTACAGCCACTTTTTTCTAACTCTTGTTGTAGTATAAGGGGATCTGTTGCATACTCTGAAGTTAGAGTTATTTTCCAAGTAAATTCTGAGCTATTTAGGTTAGACTCTTGTGTTACATATCTATAATAACCGATATTTCTAAGTGTATCTCCCATGATTTTAACAAAAAATAGGGGCGATCCACTCGTTTTAAACTGCAGTATCAATTCAGATGGCTTTTTAAAAAAAAGATTTAATAAACCATTCTCTTTTAAAGTTTGTATAACCTTTACTGCATCTACTCTCTCTCCGATATAGTAATCTGATGCAGGAGAAAATATAATATCTATATATGCACTATTTTGCTCATAAATATCTGCATCTATAAGTGTTTGAATCTTTTGCGTCAAAGGATTATCCATCTCAATACTATCCGCAAAACTCAACGAGAGGAGCAATAAAAAAACAGAAAAAAGTTTTACCATTTTTGTCCTCTATTTAACTTCTTGAACTCATCCATGCTAATATTTCTCAGCATTGCATCTTTGTATAGATACCTTACTTTTGTGACTGATTCTAGATCCACTAACTCTCCATCTATTTCTATCTCTACATTAGTGTGTCCAAACACCAAAAGCCACTCTTTTTGAGGGTCTAAAGATATCTCTTTAGAAGATGTGATTTGACGCTTTGCATGTGTATTCAAATCTATATACCCAAGCCAAAGCTTTGTTTTTGGAATTATTTTAAAAGATTCTTCTGGCATTAGTGCCTCATCTGTCTCTTCTTCTATAACGATTAATGTCGCATTGGTATCTTCTGTCTCTTCTATCTCATCCTCTACAACAATCGATGTCACATTGCTATCTTCTACTGGATTTTTCGCTATATTGTCTAAGATGGTGTCTTGAATATTTTCTATAACACTATTGTCTATCATATATGATTTTTCTTTAAGAGCTTTTGAGGAGGCAAGGTCTAAGGTAAAGAAAATAGCTACTAAAAAAATACTCAATATTATAATCGTATAAAGAAGTTTATAACTTTTTTTCTTTTTTGGAATAACAAAAACCTTAGAGTGTTCTTCTGCATTAGCACTAGAACCGTAAAACTCCTCCCCCTTTAATCGTAATTCACTCAAATCTACACTATATTCTCTCTCTAAAATTGATAAAAAACCAAAAAATTGAATTCTACTCATATCATCAAACGATTCATGTAAAATGGCTTGTGCATGCTGTCTCACTATATGTGTTTGTTCATGTATCTTTTGAGCACCTATATCCTTTAGTTTTTCAAATCCTTCACTCATACTCTCATCCTATCCATCAAAATAGCTCCTGCCACACTAACATTTAACGAATCAAACTCATGTGACATCTTTATACTAACTACCTCATCTAACTTAGAAACGATCCTAGAACTAAGTCCATCTCCCTCACTGCCTAAAACTAAAGCTCGTTTTTGTCTTAACTTCACATCTCGTATATCTGTACCATCCATATCAGCACCATAAACACAAAAACCTGTCGTTTTCAAATCGTTTATAACATTGTGTATATTATGTTCCAATGCAAAAGGCATATCAAAAAGTGCTCCTGTGCTTGTTCTTAGAATAGGTTCAAAATTTAGATTTTTTATACCACATGCCACAACAGCATCTACGCCCATAGCATACGCAGTTCTAACAATAGCACCAATATTTCCAACATCAGTTAAAGCTGAAAGTACAAGAATGAAATCTTTATCTAAAAAAGAGTTAAATGCTTGAGGTTTATAATCATCTACTTCAGCTAAAATACCTTGATGAGAAGCATTTTTACACATCTTTCCTGCTGCATCTGGAGGTATCCTCTTTACCTCAAAGCTCATCTTCATTAAACGAGAATACTCTTTTTTATCAACATCTTTAGCAAGATATAAAGTTTTGATTTTACTTGGATAATTTTTTATTACATATTGTACGGGTTGTTTTGCATAAATTAACATAAAGATATTTTAGCTAAAAAAAGGTTTATTTGAAAGCTTTAGGAGTCTTTGATAACACTCTTTTGTATTTTCACCTGTTATTTTGCATATAAGCTTGGCTTGAACCTTTTTCGGTAGGTCAAGTCCTAAAATATCATTTTGAGATATAGCGCTACTATTTTGAGCTACACTAGCTTCAATAACAACAACCCATTCCCCTCTAAAATTTCCATCTAATTTTTCTAAAATTTCACTTGCACAACCATGAAAATAGTTTTGATATTTTTTAGTTAACTCTTTTGCTAGGAAAATTTTTCTTGTATTATCTTCATCTTTTAATTCAAGTAAAAGCTTTTCCAATCTATGAGGAGACTCATAGAGCACAGTAGAAAAACCATTATATAATGCTCCTTGAAGTGATGCCGACCTATCTTTACCCTTATGTGGCAAAAATCCCCAAAACAGCATCTTTGTTTCTACAAAACCACTAGCCACAAATGCTGTTAAAAGTGCATTTGCACCAGGAAGTACATCATATTTCAAATCGTTCTCTTGTGCATATTTTACTAAAAGTTGTCCAGGATCACTAATGCCTGGCATTCCTGCATCAGAGGTATAAACAATATTTTGTTCAAAAAAAGATAGTTCTAATTTTTCAACAAAAGATTTTTCATTATGTGAGTGCAAAGGAATAAACTGCTGATTTTCTTTAAATACAGTGTTATAACGCTCTTTTAAAATGTGAATGAGTTTTTTTGTAACGCGAGTATCTTCGCAAAGGAGTATATCGGCTTCACTTAAAAGCTCAATAGCTCTAAGTGATATATCGCCTATGTTCCCAATAGGTGTGGGAACAAAAGAAAGCAAAGACTAGTTCTTAGCGTAACGAGCGTTGAATTTTTCAATTCTACCAGCTGTATCTACCATTCTCTCACTTCCTGTGAAAAATGGGTGACATTCATTACAGATGTCTATACGCATTGTGTCTTTTGCACTTTTAGTTTCAAAACTATTTCCACATGCACAAGTAACAGTACAAGTAACTAATTCAGGATGAAGATTCTTTTTCATTTTAAGCCTTTTGATACGCGATTTGTATACGCATATCTATATATTTTTTAAATCCGTATGGGGGCAGATTTTATCAATCGGCATTATAGCCAAATATTTCTTAGTTTACCCCAAATAATTCCATAAGGATTTATAAAATTTATCTATGCTTGTGCTTAAGGGATGTTTAGTAAAAATTTTAAGCCACCTTATTGGTGGTGTAAATTTTTAATGA
>JAYEGN010000121.1:0-2568 GCA_034659115.1 Campylobacterota bacterium | reverse complement strand
TGGAGAAAAAGTCTTACCAAATGAAGTAGAATCTGTAATATTGTCAATGCCTGAAATTGATGATGTTATGGTTTATGGCGAATCAAATATAATTACTGGACAAACTGTTGTATGCGATGTGGTCTTTGATATAGAAGTAGAAAACAGAGAAGCTAAAAAGCTTATTCGTAAGTTTTGTAAAGATAGTCTCGATGGATATAAAATACCTACCAAAGTTAATTTAGTTGAAAAGACTAATTTCGGAGATAGATTTAAAAAGATAAGGAGAAAATAGCTAATGATAAATAATTTTATGGATAAATTAAATATTGAAAAAGGTAGTGTGTTATTATTAACAGAAAATAGTTTAACTCTTCTAATGACTATGAAAAAAATAGATAAAATATTTAGTTTTAATGCCTTTATAGATAAATTAATTGAAAAACTTGGGAAAGAAGGAACACTACTGATTCAAACTTTTGATTGGAGATTCTGTAATGGAAAGAAATTTGATATATTAAAATCAAAATCTCAAACAAGTTTTTTAGGTAATACGGCACTTAAAAGAGATGATTTCATTAGAACACAACATCCTATTTATTCATTTGCGGTAACTGGTAAATACAAAGATGAATTAGCTAGTTTGAATAATATAGGTGCTTTTGATAAGGACTCTCCATTTTTCTATATATATACTAAAAAAGCAAAAATGATGATTATTGATATACCTTTACAAAATTCATTTACATTTGTTCATCATGTAGAAGATATAGAACAAGTAAATTATAGATACAATAAAAGTTTCACATCTAAATATATTGATGGTAAAGGGATTGAAAATAATAAAACGTATGACATGTATGTTAGAGATATTAAAAACAATGTATTAACATATTTTCAACCATTAGAAGAATTATTAATTGAAAATAATGCTATGGATATTTATACAGTTGAAGAATTAGTTATTAGAGATATTGACTTACATAAAGCATATCACATTATAGAAGATGACATTAGAAATAACAATGCTAAAAGTTTATATAAAATAGGAGAAAGTTAATTATGGAAAAAATAGGACAAGAGATGTATAGTTGGGCGACTGATTTATTCCCAATCAATAGAAGTTTATCTGGTGATGGGGTAAGAGAAACACTTAACTACATAAAAAACATAGTTCCAGAGATGAATATAATTGAAGTTCCTAGTGGAACAAAATGTTTTGATTGGACAATTCCAAGAGAGTGGAATTGTGATGATGGATATATCATTGACCCCGATGGTAATAAAATTTGTGATTTCAAAAACAATAACTTACATGTAGTTGGTTATTCTACCCCTATTGATAAAGAGATAGACTATGAAGAACTTGTAGAACATTTATACCACATAGAAGACCAACCCACGGCAATACCTTATATCACATCATATTATAGTGAAAGATGGGGGTTTTGTTTAAGTTTTAATGAGTTTAAGAAATTAAAAAAAGGAACATATAAAGTTAAAATTAATAGTGAATTGAAAGATGGAAATTTGACTTATGGAGAGATAAAAATAAAAGGAGAAAGTGAAAAAGAGATTTTTCTCTCTACTTATGTGTGTCATCCATCAATGGCAAACAATGAATTATCTGGACCAGTTGTGACGACAGCATTAGTAAATTTTATTAAATCACTCACAAATAGAAGATATTCATATAGAATTGTATTTATTCCAGAAACAATAGGTTCAATTACATATATTAGTAGAAATATTAATGAGATGAAAAAAAATATAATCGCCGGTTTTAATATAACTACTATTGGTGATGATAGAAGTTATTCTTATGTTCCAACAAGATATGGTAATACATTGTCAGATAAAGTATCTAAACATGTATTGCAAGATATAGAATATGTTGAATATACTTTTTTAGACAGAGGTAGTGATGAGAGACAATATTGCTCTCCTGGCGTAGATTTACCAATAGCCACAATTTGTAGAACAAAATATGGTCAATATCCAGAGTATCATACTTCGCTTGATGATTTAACAGTAATATCTCCTAGTGGGTTGTATGGTGGATATGATAAATTAAGAAAAGCAATTGAATTGATTGAATACAATTGCTATTATAAAGTAAATGTTTTATGCGAGCCTCAACTTGGAAAACGAGGATTGTATCCAACAATATCAACAAAAACATCTGGTGCTATTGTAAGAGATATGATGAATTTCATTGCCTATGCCGATGGCAATAATGATTTAATTGATATAGCAAATATTATTAATGTACAAGCAGAAGAGCTTTTTGATATAGTTGATAAGATGAAAAAAGCAAATTTAATAGAAGCAGTATAAATACAATAGTAATAATTAGCATCATTGAAGCAGTCCATCAGCACATATTAGGGTTGCTTTCTCATTAGAGTATAAAACCTCTTTGCGATATTTCAATCCATTAAAGAATACCATCATATTAATATACTTTTAGATTACCACTCCACTACATAAAAGAAAGATTTGTTTATGCTGACCTATGGACCCATTTTATTTTTAATCGTTCCTCATAAAAAGAAAACGGAACCATAGCCAAGCAACACAAAGCTTTTT
>JAYEGN010000120.1:0-12679 GCA_034659115.1 Campylobacterota bacterium | reverse complement strand
GCCTTAGCAACTCCAACTGCTCCAGTTGGGTTTGGCTCGGCTGCAACTACTCCACCATCTAAAGCACAACTTCCAACTGCTAAAACAAGAGCAGCATCTTTTGCACATTTTTGAAGTAGCTCTATGCCTGTTTCGCCTTTTGGACCTATTCGTAGATATTTTCCATCCATCGCAAGAGGGACAGCACCCTCTACTATAAGTATATACTCGCCCTTTTGGTTTGTAACTATATCTTCTAAGATAGTCTCACTCTGATCCCCACTAGCAGCCATAAGCAACTCATGATAATCAAGCGAAACATAATCAAAGATTATATCTTCTATAGCAGGATTAGTTGATTTTATAAAGGCTTCAGAGTTTCCACTACAGTCACTTAACTCTAGCCAGATTATCGGTACTTTGTTTAAGGTACAGATAGCACCATCTACAACTTGTTCAAAGTTTGGATGGAGTTGCATATTTGCTGTTACCATTGATACCCAGCTGTTTACTTCTGATTTGGCTATATCTAAAGACTCCATAGCAGCATCTAAGTTCTCTGCTGTTAGCTCATTTCTAGGATTAAGTTTATTGAACTTGTCTATGCGTTTTTGGACTTGGGCTATCTCTTTTTCTCTTTTTATATCCTCAGCACTTTTTCTTGGCATATTTGGGTCTATGAGGTGTTGCGATTCTTCTATAACATCTTGTATCATTATCTTACATCGCCCACAAACTCGCCCTGCTTCGCTAAAGTCTGCTAACTCTGAAAATGAACCTATCCCACTTTGAGTGACAATATCTACTAAATCTTGATGATACAAATGCTCACAACTACATATAAGCCGACCTCTCTCGCCAATGAGTCTGTTTTCATAAAGGTAGTTTATATCTACCTCTTCGCCAGAGTTTATGAGGGTTTCTATATAACCAACATCTACATTTGAGTTTATACCTATAAATCTTGTTAGTCTATTATTATTTAAAAAGTATTCATCTATTCTTGAGTCTTCTTTTGAGCTAATAAGCACTTTTTCAAACTCTGGAGTAAACTTAGGAGAGTTAACCTCCACCAAGTCAAATTCGCCAACTTTTAACATATCTATACTAACCTCTATCTCAAACTTTTTAGGATTGATTTGAAGTAGATGAGATATAGCACTATCAGCTTGCATAGTACAATCTTTTACATGTCCAGCCACAAAAGAAAACTCTTGGACCTCTGCACACTCTCCAACTGCATATATATCTTTATCTTGTGTTTGCATATACAAATCAGTTAAGATTCCCCTCTTACATGTAAGGGTATCTCTAAAGGTTTCTATATTTGGTTTTATACCAGTTCCAAAGATAAGATATGGGTTTTTGATATGGAGTTTTTTAGTTTTAAGAGAGATTATTTCATCACCAACTATCTCTTTATCCACTATCTCATCTTCATAAGAGATTTTGATTTTGCCATTTTTGATGTAGCACTCTTCTATAGTTTTTATGGCATCTATGGAAAGGTGCTTATTGTATAGGTGCTTGCCTCTTAAGAGTAAAGTAATGCTTGAAACATTATCCATCTCATTTAAGGTCTCAAGAAGCTCTAGCCCTATAGGACCACTTCCAACTATCACAACCTCTCTGCCCTCTACTCCTTCTCTAATATGCTCACAATCATCAGCACTTCTAAAAACAGCTGCATTGGTTATACCATCAATGTTAAAAAGTGAGATAGGCAAAGAGCCTGTAGCGATGATGAGCTTATCGTAACTAAACGAAGCACTCTCAGAAAATACTCGCTTATTATCTTTGTCAATTTTATTGATTTTTTGATTAAGTTCAAGCTTAACTAAGGGATCAAGTTGAAGAGAAATATCCTTAACATCGCTAGAACCATCTACCAAACGGCATAGATGGATTCTATCGTAAGGACTATACTGCTCATCACTTAAAACTGTTACTTCAAGTGATGAGTCTTGTTTTTTAAGATTGTTTGCTAAATATACCGCGGCAATTCCACCACCAACGATTACTACTCTCATAGGTAACCTCTTATATAATATAATTTTGCTATATTATAGAGCGATTTGCTTTAAGGTTTTATTATCTCTGCTTCCCTACAAAAAATCCACCTGCCATTGAAAGAGGAACAACAGTTGAATAAAACAGAAATCTATCACTTAACTCACTTGTAAATGCGAGTAATAATGCTATGCCTAGAACTACTAACGCCCCTACATGTAGAGATGAACTAACAAGAACTATGGCCAAAAGAGGGAGTAACACTCCTCCTATCGCTAAAGATATAAAACGAAACTTCTTTACATGCAGGAAGTTTTCATCATATAGTCTTGCTGTTCTTTTTAGCTGGTACTCATCTTTATCTTCTACATGTAGAGTTCTTAAATCTTCATAAGTGAAAAATGCCTGAGCTAATGCACCCAACATTCCAAGAGCTATAAGAGGAACTGCTACGCCTTGCATACCTTGTGCTACTGCTACTATAGCCATTATAAAAGCACCTATATATGCGACACCGAAAAACTTCAGATTTGTCGTGACTCTATCCCAAGATGGTCTGGCTTTTATACGGTATATCATACTTTGAGCGTGGATACCATAGATACCAACGCCAAGAGTGACAAGCTCTACTAAAAGTATCAATGCTTTAGGCATTTGGAAAAAGTAGAGTGCTACAATCATACTCATCAACCCTGTAAAAACTCCTAAAGCTAAAGCCTCACGAGATAACCAAGATGTTTTTATGTTTTTCATAGCACTCATAGCTAAAAATGGGCGACCCAAGTGTAGTGCTGAAAGAGGAAGTCCTATAGCAGCAGGAAGCATAACCAAAAGAGCCATAACCCAGTTAGCACCCTCAAAACCAAAAAGACTCATTATATCGCCCAAGAAGAGTGCTATAAATCCACCTAAAGAGATCTGTGTTAAAACTGTCATAAAAACTAAAGGTATCTCAGAGTGAGCAGGTTTTAGTATATGTTCATCCATCTCTTTAAGCTCTGGCAGATTATCAGGTAGAGTATATCTTGTAGTAGAGTTTGTGATAGTTGCATTTGGAAGAAATGGCATATTTGCCTCTTTATGCATATCTTCATCTAACCATTTTTGCACATTTACACTCTCTATCATAATAGCACCTGATGGACATGCTTGAACACAAGCAGGAGTTTGTCCAACCTCTAGTCGTTCATGACACATGTGACATTTAGTAACTATCTTTCTCTCTTCATGGTAGGTTGGAACACCATAAGGGCAGTTCCATGTACAGTATTGACAACCTATACATGTGTCATCTTCATGTACTACTATTCCTGTTTCATCTATCTTTATATAAGAGGAAGTTGGACAACCTTTCAAACACTCTGGGTCTATACAGTGATTACAGCTCATGGAGTTAAAAAGCTGAGTAAAGACTGGAAACTCTCCACCCTCCATCTCTCCAACTCTTCGCCACTTCACATCTGCTGGGTTATTGTTCTGCTCATTACAAGCAACTTCACAACAGCGACAACCCACACAAGCAGTAGCATCAAAATGAAACCTATACTGCTCGCCCTCTTGGAGTTTTGGAATATCTATGGAGTAGTTACCACACTGCATGCCAGTATCTGCTTTGTGGTCTATAAAACTCTCTAGTGGTGTTTGCATAGTTTATATCTCCTTGATTGATGTAATTATACACTTATTAACAAAGTAATTTGAAGTAGTTATGTTTAATTTTTAACCATAATTATAATTGATCAAGCTCATAATCAAATGTTGGGATAAACCCTATGATTAGCGTAGGTATAGCCATTATTAGGATAGATATCTTATCGCCAATATAACCAAAAATAATTCCACCAAGTGGATGTATCATGCAACCAGTAGCAAAGATTCCATAGGTCATAATAACCTCTTTTGTGCTGTCATATTCTAATCCAATTTTACTTAGGAGTTAATATGAAGAACTTATTTAGAGTGATTTTTATATTTAGTTTACTTAGTTTATCATCTTTATATGCATGTACAACGATGATTTGGTGGTTCTGATTTTATTATCCTTTTTCAAAAAAAAGCTAATTTTAAAATCACTACTCAAGTAGATAAACATGCTCTCGTTGGTGAAATCTATGGGAAAATGACAAAATGACTTTCTAATATCCTCGTTTAAATGTATAATTTTTAACGGGGATTAGTATTAATATTAAAATTATTTGTATATATATCTCATTATTTTAGTATAATGCTACTTATATTTTTATTGGAGGTTTTTATGCTAACTAACCGCATTAACACACTATCTGAATCGATTACGATTGCTATTACTACTTTAGCACAAGAGTTAAAGGCCCAAGGAAAGGACATCCTTAGTTTTTCTGCAGGTGAGCCTGATTTTGGTACACCTCAAGTTATTAAAGAAGCAGCTATACAAGCTATAAATGATGACTTTACAAAGTATACTGCTGTTGATGGTGTTCCTATTTTAAGAGAAGCGATAGTTAATAAGTTAAAAAGAGATAATAATTTAACTTACGAAATAAACCAGGTTATATCAAGCAATGGTGCTAAACAATCACTCTTTAACCTTTTTTCAGCGACTATCGATGATGGAGATGAAGTGATTATTCCTGCTCCATACTGGGTAACTTACCCTGAGCTAGTAAAATACTGTGGTGGAAAAGTTGTTGAGATTGAAACAGATGATTATGACTCATTTAAAATTACACCACAACAGTTAAAAGAGGCAATAACCCCAAAAACTAGAATGCTTATCTTAACGACTCCATCTAATCCAACTGGTTCTATCTACTCAAAAGATGAACTTATAGCTATTGGAAAAGTTTTAGAGGGGACAGATATACTTGTTGCTAGTGATGAGATGTATGAAAAACTCACATATGATGGAGAGTTTACTTCTTGTGCGGCTGTGAGTGATGACATGTACAAAAGAACTATAACTATGAATGGTCTTAGTAAATCAGTTGCGATGACTGGTTGGAGGTTTGGTTATATGGCAGCAGCCGATACTGCACTTATAAAAGCCACTAAAAAGCTTCAAAGCCAAAGTACATCCAATATCAATTCTATAACACAACTAGCAGCTATCGCTGGACTAGATGGTAGTGCTGATGCAGATATATCTATGATGAGAGAAGAGTTTATCAAGCGTAGAGATGAAGCTGTAAAACTTGTAAATGAGATTGATGGACTTAGTGTTACTAAGCCTGATGGAGCATTTTATCTATTTGTAAACATTAAAGACCTGACTAATGATTCACTTACATTTGCAAAAGAGCTATTAGACAAAAAACTAGTTGCGGTTGTTCCAGGTGTTGCATTTGGTAGTGAAGGTTACTTTAGAATGAGCTTTGCTACAGATATCGACACTATTCGTGATGGTATAACAAGAATCGCAGAATTTGTAAAAGAGTTAAAAGCGTAATTCTCTATTGGGAGTGATAGAAGTTCTTAATTTCCCTCACTCTCAACCTGATCAAAAGTCTATCTATTTTAATAGTTTAGCAATTCTTATCTGAAGTTTTAGCCATTCTTTATGACCCATAAGAGGAAAACCTGCATAAGTTTTACCACTCTCTTTGATACTTTTAGTAATGCCACTTCTTGCAGCAAAAGTGGAAAATGCTGCTATATCTAAATGACCGGCTGCAGCAGCTTGTCCACCCATTACAACATTTCTTCCAAGCTTAGTTGAACCAGCTAATCCTGATTGAGAAACCATAACCGAGTATTCTCCAATCTCACAATTATGTCCAATTTGAACAAGATTGTCGATGCGTGTACCTTTTTTAATCAAGGTCGTACCAAAAACAGCTCTATCTACTGTTGTTGAACTTCCAATTTCAACATCATTTTCTATAACAACATTTCCATTTTGATATATTTTTTTATGTTCACCTAATTTATTTGTAGCAAATCCAAAACCATCACCACCAATAGTCGTATTTGCGTGGATTATACAATCACTTCCTATCTTGCAGTCTCTATACACAACTACACTAGGGTAAAGAACTGTATTATCACCTATCTCAGCTTCAGCACCTACATAGACATTGGCTAAGATTGTACAATTTTTACCAATGACAGCACCATTTGCTATTTCAGCTTTATCAGAAATTTTAGTTCCTTCACCAACACTAGCCTTAGGTAAAGAATCATCTTCAATATCAGGAGCAAAGTATTTAGAAAGTCGTGCCATCTCCCAGTATGGAGTATCAACAACAAGTGCTATACAACTATCTTTAACATACTTTAGAGTCTCTTTATCTACAATAATTGCACCAGCATTGGAATTTTGTATATCTTTTATGTATTTGGAGTTTGAAACAAAAGAGAGTTCATTTTCAGTAGCATCTTTTAATGTATTTATACATACGATATCTAAGTCTAAACCATTAAACTCTGCTCCAATTATAGAAGCTATCTCTTTTAGATTCATCTATTATCTCTCTAGTGCTACAGCACCACTTCTAACAACCTCTTTTGGGTTGTATCTTTTGATTACTTTTAAAAAGTTTTCTACACGCTTTGGCTCATCTGCAACCATAGCTATAATAACATTCTCTCCAGCATTCACTATCTTGCCATTATAAGCTTCACAAAGAGTATTTATATCAGTAATGTTTTCAGTAACTGGAAACTTAACTAAAGCCATCTCTTTCTCTACTAAATCAGTATGCTCATAAACTCTTAAAACGGGAATAAGCTTATGAAGTTGCTTGGTAATCTGCTCAATAACTCTTACAGAACCAGAAGTTACAATAGTCAATCTTGAGTATTTACTATCTGGAATAGGTGCAACAGTTAAAGATGTGATATTGTAACCACGACCAGAAAAAAGATCTGTAATACGAGATAAGGCACTAGCTTCATTAGCCACAACAACCGAGATAACTCTTCTTTCGCTACTTTCAGTCATTATTTCTCCTTTTTCTCTAATAGCATCATATTAAACAGGCTTCCACCAGATGGTACCATCGGCATAACATTTTCCATTCTATGAACAATTACCTCTATAAAAGCAACAATATTTTTCTCAACCGCATCTTTTAAAGCGGCATCGAACTCCTCTTTTGTATGAACTCTATAACCTATGCCACCAAAAGCTTCTGAAAGTTTTACAAAATCAGGCTGAACACTAAGGTCTGTTTCACTGTGTCGTTTATCATAAAAAAGTGTTTGCCACTGTCTTACCATTCCCAAATAGTTGTTATTTAGGATTATGTTAATTACTGGTAGCTTGTATTCAACAGCCGTCATTAACTCTTGACAGTTCATTAGTATAGAGCCATCTCCAGTAAAGTTTATACTAGTCTTCTCTGGAGTTGCTGCTTTAACACCTAAAGCTGCTGGAAAACCAAAGCCCATAGTTCCAAGTCCACCTGAACTTATAAACTGACGAGGACGAGAAAATGGATAAAACTGTCCACTCCACATCTGATGCTGACCAACATCTGTACTTATATTTGCATCATCACCTAGAAGCTCTCCAACTCTTTGAACAACCCATTGAGGCTTAATGCGTTCACTATCCTCATGGTAAGTCAAAGGATGAAGCTGAGCAAATTTTTTAACAGTATCTCTCCACGGAGCATATTTTTCTGAGTTCACATGTTCACAAAGAGCTAACATCTCATTTACAACATTTTTAACATCACCTACTATAGGGTAGTCAGCATTTACAAGTTTTGAGATAGATGCAGGATCTATATCTACATGTATAACTCCAGCATTTTTAGCAAACTCCGAAAGCTTACCAGTTACACGATCATCAAACCTTGCACCTAGAGCGATTAAGAGATCTGTTTCACTTGTAGCCATATTAGCCGCATAGGAACCATGCATACCTAACATTCCAACAAGGAGATCATCATCATAAGATAAAACACCTCTTGCCATAAATGTTTCAACAACAGGGATTCCGGTTTTGTGAACTAAATCTCTAACCTCATAGGCTGAGTTTGCATTAATGATTCCACCACCAAGATAAAAAAGTGGTCTTTTTGCCTTTGAGATAGCTTCCATCGCTTTTTTAATCTGGCGAGAATTACCTTTGACATGTGGCTTGTATGTTTCTAGCTCTAAATCAAGAGAATAATCAAACTTTGCAATCTCTGCTGTTACATCTTTAGGAATATCTACATGTACAGGACCAGGACGACCTGATGCTGCTATATAAAACGCTTCTTTAAGAACGCGAGGCAGGTCACTTGCTTGAGTAACAAGATAGTTATGTTTTGTACATGATCGACTAATACCAACCGCATCTATCTCTTGAAATGCATCAGTACCGATAAGACTCATAGGTACCTGTCCGCTAATTACAACCATAGGGATAGAATCCATATAGGCATCTGCTAAACCAGTTACCGCATTAGTAAACCCTGGTCCACTTGTAATCATAGCAACACCAACTCTGCCACTAGCTTTTGAGTAACCCTCAGCCGCATGTATCGCTGCTTGTTCATGTCTTGTCAAAATATGTTTAAAATTGTCTTGCTTGTAAATCTCATCGTAGACATTCATAATCGCTCCACCAGGGTAGCCAAATACTGTATCTACTCCCTCCGCGATTAAAGCTTCAATGACCATCTGTGCGCCACTAATTTGCATGAAAAGTCTCCTTTATAAATAAAAAATTCGTGTATTATATTTAAAAAGAGCTATATTTGAGGTTAAAATAGCTATAACTACTTTTGCTTAAACTTATTCTAAGATAGAGTCAACTATCATCGAGGTTCGCCACATCTCCAAAGAGCCTTTAGTTTGCAGTTCAAGGTTGAGTTTTGATTTAGGATATTTTTCTTTAAATATATGAAACAAACTCTCTATCTGTTCTTGCAGTCCAAAGTATAAAATATAATTTTTTATAGCATTTTCTATAACAATCTGATCTTTTTTCTGCTCAACTGCATCTTCAAGTTGAGCCATATAGCACCATCCATATATATTTCCTAATGCGGTACTTTTAGAACTGACATTCATATATTTATCCAGCACTTTATTTAAACTCATAATATCTCCATTGAGCGTATATTCATTTGCTTGCATAACATCATCATTCCACTCTTGCTGAAGCTTTTTTCCATCATTAGATTCTAGCAAATCATCATCTGCCGCTAAAAGATTGTATGCAAGAACAATATCTTCATCTTTGACAGCATTAAAAAATTTCTGCTTATTGTCAATCTCCATCATCAGCTCTCTGGCTTCTACAGTAAAATCACTAAAATCTACTAAAACTCTAAGTATCTTTATAGCTGAGTGAGTATCTCCTTCATTAAGCAGTTGCTGACTTTTTATATATAGCTGATCTGCATATTTCATCAAGCTCTCATAATCAGCGAACTCTTTTAAAAACCGATGCTGTTTAACAAGTTCAAAGGCTACCTTATAATCTTTTTGACCTATAGCTATACGAAAACGCTTGTACACCTCACTCTGTGTTAAAAGATCTTGGATTAGCTTAGTTTTAGTTGATATTCCTCTATATGGGGCTAGCAAATCACGAGCCATTTGAGCACCCTTAGGGTCTATCGCATGTTTTTGTGCAAGTGTAAATGTTTTTCTCCAATTGGCTTCTAAAATTCTATAAACTTTTGTATCTTTATAGATAGGATGTTTGCTTACAAGAGAATAAGCTAAAGCAAGTTTTCCAGCTCTAGCAAGTTGTTCAAACTTAGTAAACTCTGCATACTCAAGCATAATCTTTTGCATAACAGCATTTTTAGATGGTATATTTTTAAAATGCTTAAAAAGGTTTATAGCTGTTTTTTTATCGCCCCTTTCTAGAGAGATTTTTGCTTTTTTTACAGTTGTTTCCCATAAATTATTGACAAGTTCATATATGGGAGTATATGCTAGAAGTGGATTTTGTTCAACATATTTTTGAATAGCTTCATGCTCTCTATTTTGCAATAACTCTTTTATATATTTTTCACCCTCATAAACATTATAAAAAAGTAGATCACCATCATCTGAGCCAACAATGAGATGCGACTCCTCTTTATCAAATGCTAATGCAGAGATAGACGATTGAAGTTTTATATATTTTTTAGATAAAATTTGATAAGTTTCTAGTTCATACACTAAAACATACCCAAGTTGAGTACCTAAAAAAAGAAATTTTCCATCACCACTTGCTGTTACATGTAAAACATCATCATGGATTCCATCAAGTCTTTTAATAACCTTGCCTGTTTTATAATCCCAAATGATACCTGCACTTTTCTTATCAACACTAAAAAGTCTATTTTTCGTTAAAAAGTAAACCTTCATCACCGGATCTCGATGTCCAATAAGCTTATGTTTTCTTGTCATCATAAACATATTAAACACTTGAATCTTTTTATCATAACTTGCAGTAGCAACCCACTGACCATTTTCACTAAAATCTATATCATTTACTGTATCTACATGTACAGGAAGTGTAAAAGAGAGTTTTTTAGTTTTCATATCTGTAGCAAATGTTTTACCATCATCACCACTTGTAAACATGTATCTATTTTTAGGTTCAATACCTACACAAGAAACTTCTCCCTGATTTCTATCGACCTGAGTAAGTATTTTTTTAGTTTGTGCATCGTAAAGCCTAGCTTCTTTGCTATCAGCACTTATAGCTGTAAAAAAACTACTATCACTACTATAGTCAACAACACTGTTTCTATATCTCAAATGAGATATATTAACTTTAAATCCATTTATAAGAGTAAGTGTTTTTTTATCTAAAAATCTCACTGTCGTATGTGAATCTATAACTAAAATAGTTCCATCATCTAAAAGTTTAATCTTTATGATGGCTTGTTTAATATTGGTTTCTTTTAATGCTTTCATAACTACTCTCTTAAGTAACCTTCATCTTTTAAAGCATCTCTAATCTCTTGTTGATGTTCATCACCTTTTGTTTCCATATGAACCGTTACATTAGCATCTCCGTAATCAAGAGATACAGATGTTCTATCGTAAGCAATATGAACTATGTTTGCGTTTAACTCTTTAAGTATCTCAGTAAACCTCATAAGCGAACCTGGTTTATCGATGAGAGTAACAGTTACTTTCATCTTTCTGCCAGATTTTAAAAGACCTTTTTCTATGATGACAGAAAGAAGCGTTACATCCATGTTTCCACCACTCAGAACCAGAGCCACTTTTTTGCCCTTAAGATACTCTAACTTTTTGTGAAGCATAGCAGCAACTGTAGCAGCACCAGCACCCTCTACAACAAGTTTTTGTTTCTCCAATAAAAATAATATAGCACTAGCTATCTCCTCTTCATCAACAGAGACAAAATTATCTACTTTTTCTAAGGCGTATTTCAATGTCACATCTGATGTATCACGAACAGCTATACCATCAGCTATCGTTCTTACACTAATGCTATCGATCGCTTTTTTTTGCTCATAAGAGTTTTTAAAAGCTGGAGCACCCTTAGCGCTAACAGCTATAACTTCTATGCTTGGATTTATACTTTTTATGGCAGTTGCCATCCCAGCAATAAGCCCACCACCACCAACAGGTATGACTATAGCATCCAAGGAATCACATTCATCTAAAATATCAAGAGCTAAAGTACCCTGCCCAGCCATAACTTCTACATCTTCAAAAGGATGCACAAAAGTTAAAGAGTGTTTTTGCCCATAATCTAAAGCATAAGCATAAGCCTCATCATAATTAGCACCAGCAAGTATAACCTCAGCACCATAGTACTTAACGCCATTGACCTTTGTTAGGGGTGTTGATTCAGGCATAATAATAACAGCTCTTATCTTAAACTTAGAAGCAGAAAGTGCAACTCCTTGCGCATGGTTTCCTGCACTAGCAGCTATCACCCCACCCTCTTTTTGAGTATCACTAAGAGTAGCTATCTTATTGTATGCGCCTCTTATTTTAAAAGCACCTGTAACTTGAAGATTCTCTTTTTTAAGATATATATCACACTCACAGATCTCACTTAGATGTGGTGCATCTGCAAAAGGTGTCTTGAGTACAACATCCTTGATGCGTTCTCGTGCTTTATAAATTTTATCTATATCTAACAACTATTTATTCCTGATTATTGCATTATTATAATGCTTTATGTTCTATCATTGAACACATATTTTGGACTACTGTCATTCCTGCATCTCTTGCTTTTTGAGCTGCCACATTATTTACTATACCCTGTTGAGCCCAAAAAACTTTTACATCACCTCTAGCTATACATGCATCCGCAATCATATCAAGTGCTTTTGGTTTTCTAAATATATCTACCATATCGACATTAAAAGGGATCTCTGCAAGTGAACGATAAACTTTTTGCCCAAGTATAGTCTCCTCTTTTGGATAAACTGGAACTATCTCAAATCCAGCCTCTTGTAAATACTTAGCAACCCTATGACTAGGCTTTGTTTCATCTGGCGAAAGACCTAAAACAGCAATAGTCTTAGTAGTTTCAAAAATCTCTTTTACTTCCTCTTTATTTGAGTTTACACTCGGAAATTCACACTCCATATCTTCTCTCCAAAAATTGTTTATTAAACGAATTATACCTAAATTACAAGAGAGGATAACTTTAATTATGTTATTATTATTCATAACAATTAAGGAGTTCTCAATGCTTAAAATACTCAACAGGTTCTTAATAACACTAGTCATAACAAGTGCTATGATTCAAATGGTTTTTTGAAGTTTTTAAATATTGATCATGCTCACG
>JAYEGN010000119.1:0-2590 GCA_034659115.1 Campylobacterota bacterium | reverse complement strand
CTATATATGTTTGAGTGTCATCCATCGATACATTTTTACATTCATCTACAAACCAATAATCATTCAACTGTTTAATGCTTATCGAATCTTGTCCATTAGAAAAGTGAGCTTCATAAACAAACCCATCGTTTGGATCTACATGTATATCACTAAACTCTCTAAATATATCTTCTATGGGTCTATCTGAAAACTGTACATAACCTTGATAGCCTTGTAAAGCATTTATGTAAGTTATAATTTCATCTCTTGTTTTCTTCATTATTTCTCTCCTGATTCAAACAAAAGATGTTTGATAAGTTTTATGAGTATATCTTTCTCTTTAGGATCGCTTGAAGCGACTAAAAGAGTGAGTGTTGTTAAGGCATTTTCATTTATCTTCTTTTCACCATTTTCTTTATAGAGATAATTACACTTATCAAGAAAATAGATAAACAAAAACGATGCACTTCGTTTGTTTCCATCATTAAATGGGTGGTCTTTTATGATGAAGTAAAGCAAGTGAGTTGCTTTATCTTCAATACTAGGATAAAGCTCAACACCTCCAAAAGTTTGATAAAGGTTTCCTATGATGCCATCTAAAGCATCATCTTTCTCATTTGCAAAAAGTTTAGTTGCTTCATTTTTGGCTATAAGCTTCACTTTCAACTGTGATAAAACATCTTTGACTTCATGATATTCTAGTTTATAATCACACATATTTCCAGTAAAATCTTCAATAGAACTTTTGTCATAACTCTCAAGTAGCGTTAAAGTTTTTGTATAGGTTTGTAAAAGATTTAATATATCTTTTTCATGCTCTATCTCTTTTGTAGATAAAAAATCTATAGTCTGCTTTAAATTGCTCAGTAGTTCTTTTGTTTGTGTAACTTTTTTTTCATTTATAGCATAACCATCTCTAAGATATTTCTTAAGGATACCTGTCGCCCATTTTCTAAATAGTGTAGCCTCTTTTGAATCAACTCTGTATCCTATAGAGATAATCATATCAAGATTGAAGTATTCAACTTGATAAGTTTTACCATCACTAGCAGTTGTTGCAATTTTTGCAACAACTGAATTTCTCTCCAGCTCTTCACTATCAAAAATATTTTTAATATGCCTTGAAATACCTGACTTGTCTCTTTTAAATAGTTTTGATATCTGCTCTAAACTTGCCCAAATAGTGTCATTTTGAGTATCGCTTGTAAACTCTATCTCACCATTTGATGATTGAAAGATTTCTACTCTGTTTTTCATATTTTTCTCCATCTATTAAGCAAAGTTCCCACAAAAGCACCATGCCCTTTAGTTGTCATCCCACCTAGAGGTAACATGCCTGTTGTTATATCTGTTAAGGCGGATTCAAATGCTTGTAGTTCAGTACCTGTTATATCTACATGTAAAAGTATCTCTATATCCCACTTATCTTTTAGAGCGATTGTTTTTTCATTAAATAAAGCACCATCTATGGCACCACCAGTAAAACGGTCTATGCTTACATGGTCAAAGGTTTTAGTTTCATCTTTTTTAATTTCTTTAAAACAGTCAGAGATAAGTATTTTTCCTTTTTGCCCTAATTCTTTATTTTCTTCATTGAGTTCTTTTTTATGTCCAAAGATAGCTAATACAGCTTTGTTTTCTTCTGCTACTTTTGTATGGTCTTTACCTTGTTTTAGCATCTCTTTATTGAAGTGAAATGCTGTTCTATGAGCTAAAGCACCTTTTATACTGCTTGCTGGGATAAGTATCTGTTCTTCCTTAAGTTTTGCATTTTCATAATCAATTACTCTTTCATAAACAGGTGTAGCGTCTGCATCACTATCTCCAAATCCACTTCCAAACATAAAAAAGTCTTCTGGTTCTACATGTAGAGTGTAGTTTATGTAGTTTTCATCTTTTTTATCTTGAGATGTTCTAGTTTCACCTTTGAGTGGATGGTTTAAACTACTGCTATATGTTTCATAATCATCCTTAGTAAAACTTTGAGTAGTTATATCTATGATTTTAATCTTACCAAAACCTTTAGTTGAACCTCCACCAAGTCTAAAAGAAGAACTTAAAAGTAAGTCCAATATCTCATTAAAAATTATTTTATCACTCTCTATAAGTTCTATACTAAATTTAAAATGACTTCCTTTATAAAGGACTTCCTCATCAAATTTACTATGCTCTCTTGCTACACCTTTCTCTGTAATAGCCGTATGTTCTCGAATTGGTAAGTTGTCAAATATTTTTAAAAACTTTGTTTTTTCTAAAAGCAACTCTTCACTAACCTTGCCTTTTTCATCAAGTAAAAGAGCATTTGAGATTATGACTTTTGAGCCGTTCTCTTTTCCAAAAATTTCATTCACTAAACCTTTGTCAAAATCTTTTCGCAAAACTCCAGCTAAAGAAGTTCCAAGTATCATAGGCAGACCATTGAAATCTTTTTGAATAGGGCTATCCTGTAAAAAATCACTAGCATTACTCCCAACTTTTAACGGAGTGTCTGCTTCTATGATTATGTGAGCTATGTGTCTAGTTTCCATTTTTTACCACCTTTGGAAGTTGGATAGAGATAAGCTTGATAAACTCTAAACTATACTTATCTTGAAGTAGAGTTTCTATCTGT
>JAYEGN010000118.1:0-12822 GCA_034659115.1 Campylobacterota bacterium | reverse complement strand
TGCCTTGAGTGCAATGATAGTTTAAATTTTTTATTCTTATGGAATTATTTGGGATTCAGTGTAAAGCAAAGAGTTTTTGAGCATTTTGTGTTGTTATATCCTCAAGCTCCTTATATGAAATATCTAAGACTTCAGATATTTTTTGGGCAATAAAAGTAGTGTAAAATGGCTCATTTCTTTTCCCTCTATAAGGCATTGGGGTTAGGTATGGTCCATCTGTTTCTATAAGGAGTTTATCAAAGGGAATCTTTGGTAGCACGGTGATTAATTTTTTTGCATTCTTAAATGTAACTACTCCTCCAACACCAAAATAGAAACCTTCACTAGCTAAACTTAAAAGCTCTTCATCAGCATTATAGCAGTGTAAAACTCCCCCTACCTCTTTAGCATTGCAGTTTAAAAGCAACTCTTTTGAATCTCTTGACGCATCTCTAATATGTACAATAAGAGGCTTGTTATATCTTTTTGCTAACTCTACATGTGAGGTAAAAACCTCTTTTTGTTTTCTTTTTTGCTGCTCTTTTTCTTCATCACTACCCTCTAACCTGTAGTAATCAAGTCCACACTCTCCAATAGCAACACACTTTTCATGGTTTACATATTTATCAAAATTTAGAGTTGCAAAAGAGTCCATATCATAAGGGTGTACACCAACTGCAAAAAAAACATCGCTATTTGCCTCAACTATCTCTAAGGCTCTATCTAGTGTTTGAGGATGAGCCCCAGGGATTATAAACCTTTGAACCCCACCATCTCTTGCTCTTTTTAAAACTTCATCTAAGTCATCATTATATCTACTATCATCCAAGTGTATATGTGTATCAATTATCATGTTTACTCTTTTTTTCATTTCGTAATTTTTTTACTGATTGTATATTTTTTATCATCAAGTATATAAAAAAGATAGAAACAAGTAGTGATCCAGCAGCTAACAGTGTACTTCCTGCATTAAAAAAGTTGAAGCTTAAAACAAGTAGCACTATAGCTACTATGAAGCACATCTATTTGCCTCCAGTAGTTCTTTAGCAAATTTTTTAGCCTCATCTGATACGCTATCACCACTTATAATTCTTGCTATCTCATCTATCTTTTGTTCAGAATCAAGCTCTTTTACCATCGATTTATCATCATCTTTATAAACCAAAAAATGTTGTTCACCCATCGATGTAAGTTGTGGCTGATGAGAGATGACAAATATTTGAAAATATTTTGAAAGCTCTCTCAAAACTTTTGCAACACTCATAGATTCTTCACCACTTAGATTAGCATCAATCTCATCTAGCATCAATATACCGCCATTTTGATTCATAAACTCCGACTTAAGGGTAAGGACTGCCAGTCTAAGTCTATTGAACTCACCTGTACTGATTTTTTGTAATTCTGTTTCATTTAATCTTAGTAAAAGTTCATCTTTTCCATAGCTATTTGGTTCTATATCTTGCATAGTTATTTGAGCATCTCTTAGGTATAATTCATTTAAATAGCCATTTAAATCTGTCATAAAAGAGTTTAACTCTTTAGCTCTAAATTCACTCAATGAGTCAGCTAGTTGTTTTAATTCAGTGTTTAATTTGAACTCTCTTTCAACTAAATCAGATTTAGCTATCTCTATATTTTCATATTTCGCCAACTCTATAATCTTTTGTTCTTTATATGCAAGTATCTCTTCTATAGTTCCATATCTTCTTTTAAGTTCACTAAGCTCTTCTATGCGGTTTAAGACACCCTCAACATCAACATCATCCAATGCATTAAACTTAAGCTCTGCACTATCAAAAAGGGCTCTTAGTTCATTCATAGTATCATCAAAAAAGGAGCTATCTATATCTAAAGAATCCAAGGCATTACTAACAAAATGTTCACTCTCAAATATCACAATAGCAGATGATATTTTTTCCAATACTTTTTCTTTTTTAGATAACTCTTTTTTAATCTCTAAAAGTTGGATATCTTCAGATATTTTTGGATCTATAAGTTCAATTTTACTAATTTCAAAAGATGCGAACTCTTTAAGTTCTACTATCTTTTTTTCCTCCTCCTCTATCTTTCTAAGTTGTGATTCAACCTCTTTGTGTTCTAGAAATAGTTCTTTATATCTTTTCTTTATGGTAAATATATCTATATTTTTATTTTGAATCCTATTATCTAAAATAGCGATAAGGTTTTCATTTTCAAAATCACTAAAATCTTTTAAACTCAGATGTTTTAAATGGCTAGCAGAGAGCTTAGATATAGCCTTTTTTGAAACACTTTGATTATTGATAAAATATCTAGATTTTTCTTTTTTTACATGTTTAAATATATTTATATCATCATCTTCTATGCCCGCGTTATCGGTATCTAGCTCCCATGTAACACACGATTCACACAGAGATGCCTCGCAAGAATCTACACCAAAAGATGCAAGTATCGATTTCATAAGTATCGATTTACCACTACCGCTAGGACCAGTAAAGACAACTAGTCCGGATTTAGGATTAAGTTCAACCTCTTTGAAGCTAAGATAATCTTTTAGGTAAAATCTCTCTATCATAGTAGTACCACCCTACTCTCCCCAACTAAGTTTTTCTTTAAGTACATCAAAATAGTTAAACTCCTCTCTATGAATCAATTTCGCTGTTTTAGATGCAAGTCGTATATGGATACTCTCACCCTCTTCAAACTCATGAATATCTTGCCCATCTATAATCATTAAAGCTCTGTCAGTTGGTGTTTTCATCTCTATTGTAAATTCACCTGGCAATACCACCGATCTCTGAGTCAAAGAGTGAGGAGATATAGGAGTGAGGGTAAACACATTTGATAGGGGAAACACCACAGGTCCACCTGCTGAAAGGTTATAAGCTGTCGAACCAGTAGGGGTTGAAACTATTACACCATCTCCATAGTATGTGTTAAAAGATTTTCCATCAACAAGGGTCTCTATATGTATCATACTAGAGATTGATGGACGAGTCAGCACTATATCGTTAAATGCATACATTTTTGTATCTTTAAAATCTTTTTTACAACTTACCTCAAGAACGGAACGCTTATCGATTCTAGATCTTCCCTGAATCATCTTAAGAACAAAATCATCAAGCTCTTCCATGCTTACATCCGCTAAAAAACCTAAGTTTCCAGCATATATCCCAAGAACGGCTATATCATAATCAAAAGATCTTCTAACTGTAGATATAAGTGTTCCATCTCCACCGAGAGTTACTAGAATATCGCATTTTTCACACAGTAGTTCAAAGTTCATACCCATAACATCTATCATAGCACCGCTTATGCTGTCTATATAAACCTCTATATCGTGTTTATGAAAAATCTTTTCAAGTTTATAAAAATTACCTTTAAGTTCAGGGGTAGAAGGTCTTAAAACAACGCCTACTTTCTTAATCTTTATATTATTCAAATTATCTCTTTATTAATATTTTTTTTGATTATACACTTTTTTGCATTTAGTATTGTAATTTTTGTGTTAAAATTATAAAAAATTAAGTGATTATAATGTTAAATAAATTTATCCTTTTGTTTCTATTGATAATACAGCTTTGTGCAGATACGGAGCTTCAAAAAAACTATTATATAGATTCTAACAATATCCATATATCAGATATTATAAAAAATAGCTCCAATGATAAACTACTATACAAAATTCAAAAAAATAAACATATGAAAAAAATAAAATCCAAAGATCTTTTAAAGACCTTAAAAGAGCATGGATACAAAAACATAATCTCTAAAAATAGATATATAAATTTTATAAAAAAAAGCCCTATCGATACTTCAAAGATAGTTTCATTTTTAAAGCAGCATTATTTAGAGCATTATCTTCTTATAGATATCAAAGATATTCAAGTTCAACCAAGAGCATACATGTCATCTCTTCCACCGCAATATACTCTTGAGATTAGAGGTAAAAACCATCTTTCTAAATCAGGTATAGTGAGTATAAAAACACCTAAAAATAGAAAAATATTTTTTAACTACTACATCGATGCCACCGTTTTAGTCTACATGTCAAGAAAACAGATTAAAAAAGATACTGAACTATCAGCATTAAATACTATTAAAAAAACCATACCTTTGGACAGATTCACAGCTGAACCATTGCAAGATTTACAAATTCATACTATTCAAACGAAACGAAACATAAGAGAAGACCGTATCATCACAAGAAGCGATATAGCTGGACTTAACCTAGTTAAAAAAAATACTAATATAAGTATAAGTTTCAATAGTAACAATATGAGCATTAATTTTAGTGCAAAAGCATTACAATCTGGTAGACTTAACGATATAATAGCGGTTCGAAATATAGATGGTAAAAAATTTAAAGTAAAAATTACTGGAAAAAACAGAGCGGAGATGAGATGAAATTAGTAGTAGCAACAAGCGGTGCTAGTGGAGTAAACCTAGGTATAAAAGCACTTAAATTACTCCCACAAAACATAGATAAACATCTCATAATGACAAAAAACTCAAAAATAGTTTTAGATAAAGAACTGAGTATCACATACCATCACAATGAAGATATATCCGCATCAATAGCTTCTGGTTCATTTGGTGTAGATGCTATGCTGATAGCACCATGTAGTATGAATACTCTTGCTAAAATAGCTTGTGGAATATCAGATAATCTAGTGACAAGGTGTGCTAGTGTTGTGATTAAAGAACAAAAAAAACTAATAGTTGCTCCAAGAGAGATGCCATTTTCTCCCATAGCCTTAGAGAACATGCAAAAACTCTCTACAATAGGGGTAGTGATCGCTCCACCCGTTATGGCATACTATTGCGAACAACAAACACTAGATGAGATGGAGAACTTTATCATTGGTAAGTGGTTTGATCTACTTGGAATAAAAAACAATCTATACAAAAGATGGGAATAAATTTGAAAATTAGAGCTAAAGTTCAATATAGGAAGGCAGTAAATAATGAGTCATAGGATAGCACTTTACCCTGGAACATTTGACCCGATAACAAATGGGCATTTTGACATAATAGAAAGAGCATTAGGACTTTTTGATGAGCTTATCATTGCAGTCGCAATATCAGAAGACAAAAAACCTATGTTTTCACTCAATGAACGCATAGAGATGACTAAAAAAGCGATAGATGGATTAGACAATGTAACTGTTGTTGGGTTTGATAACCTAACTGTTGAGCTAGCTAAATCACTAGATGCAACTATACTTATCCGCGGTCTTAGAGCTGTAAGTGATTTTGAATATGAACTCCAACTAGGATACTTAAATAACTCCCTAGATGATCATATAGAAACGGTGTATCTTATGCCAAAACTTCAGCATGCTTTTATAAGTTCATCCATAGTAAGAAATCTCCTTAAATTTAATGCTAAGACAGAGCATCTACTTCCAAAAGAGGTTCAAAAAATCATAGGGAGCATGAGTTCATGTACATTGCCATAGAGGGAATAGATACAGCTGGAAAGAGTACCCAAGTCACAAATATATCTAAGGTATATCCAGATGCAGTCATTACCAAAGAACCCGGTGGAACTAAACTTGGTCAAGATATAAGAGAGATAGTGTTAAGCGCTAAAGCACAAAGCAAAAAAGCTGAATTTTTACTTTTTTTAGCAGATAGAGCTGAACATGTCAAAGAGATTATAAAGCCAAATATTGACAAAATGATTATCTCAGACAGAAGCGTTGTGAGTGGCGTAGCCTACGCTTTGGTTCAAGGTGAAATCAGTCAAACAGCCATAGTTCATATGAATAGATTTGCAACCGATGGCATATACCCTCAAAAAGTTTTTTTACTTAAACTTACAAAAGAGGAGCTGGAGTATAGACTATCTCAAAAAGAGCTTGATGGTATTGAGCTTAGAGGTAGCAAGTACCTGCTTGGGATTCAGGATGCCATCATAGAGGCTACAAAACTCCTAAAAATCGAGCTTGTCATCATAGATGCGACAAAGAACATAGAAGAGATAACACAAGAGATATTAAACAATATGAAGGAAGAGAATGATTAAATCGCTCAGAGGAATGAATGATATACTAAGTGAAGATTATGAAAGGTTTACATATTTCATCGACACAGCTACAAAGATAGCACAAAGATATGGTTACCATTTTATAGAAACACCCCTACTAGAAGAAACTGCTCTTTTTAAACGCTCTGTTGGTGAGAGTAGTGATATAGTTTCAAAAGAGATGTATCAGTTTATAGACAAGGGAAACAATGATGTTTGTCTTCGTCCTGAAGGAACCGCTGGTGTTGTAAGGGCGTTTATACAGAAAAAACTAGATAAGGCTGGTGGGATTCATAGATTTTTCTATCATGGTCCTATGTTTCGTTATGAGAGACCTCAAAAGGGAAGACTAAGAGAGTTTCATCAGTTTGGTGTTGAGAGTTTTGGAGTTGATAGTGTTTATGAAGATGCTGCTATGATAATGATGGTAAGTGATATTTTAAAAGCTCTTGGCATAGGCTATAGACTTCAACTAAACTCCCTTGGCTGTCAAGAGTGCATGCCTTCATATCGTGATAATCTTGTAAGTTTTGTAAAAGAAAAAGAGGATGAGATCTGCGAAGACTGCGTTAAAAGATTGGTTACTAATCCTATCCGTATTCTTGATTGTAAGAACCCTACATGTCAAGAACTCTACACAGATGCACCAAAACTACTAGAGTGCCTATGTTCTACATGTGAGGATGACTTTAGGGCTCTAAAAACAGTTTTAAAAGAGAATGAAATCGACTATGAACTAGACACTAGCCTAGTTCGTGGATTAGACTACTACTCAAAGACCGCCTTTGAGTTTGTAAGCGATAATATAGGAAGCCAAAGTGCCATCGCCGGTGGTGGAAGATATGACAGGCTTATAGAGTACCTTGGAGGTAAAGGGACTCCTGCTGTTGGATTTGCTATGGGGATAGAAAGACTTATGGAGCTTATAGATATGCCTAAGAGAACTAGAGATGGCTACTATATAGGAGCGATGGATGAAGATGCTATAGCCTTAGTTGTCACTCTCGCACATAAAAAAAGAAAAACCGATAAAGTCACAGTAGACTACAAAGCGAAAAACTTTAAAAACCATATAAAAGGTGCAGACAAAGTAGATGCTAAATACTTCTGTATCATCGGCAGCAATGAACTTGATAGTGGCATTATTACAGTTAAAAATTTAAGTGATAAAAGCGAAACTAAAGTTAAGTTAGATGAATTTTAACTATCACAATTTAACAAAAATTTTATAAAGGTTATATCTAATGCAGCAACAAATCATCGCTACAATAAAAGAGCAATACAGTAGAGACTTACGAAAACAAGTTGTTAAAACCATATTAAAAAATGAAAAAAGCAACGATAAAGAGGCTCTGGAGGCTTCATATAAAATCATAAACCAAATATTTTCATATATTATTGGAGAGTTAAAATGGAAAATATCACCAAGCACTAATAGTTGGGATGATACTCCACTCAAAATTATCAGCGAAGTGTTTCCAAAAATCGAGATGACACAATGGTTTAAAAACCAACAAATTACTCTTGCAAATAGATAGGTAAATATTGAAAAACTTTGGTCTTACAATCTGGTCAAACAAAAACTTTACCATAGAAGATGGTGAGGTTAAAATTAACTACAAATCTATGCCTTCTCTTATTGAGATAGTAAATAGGATTCGCTCTAATGACCTTAAAGGTCCTATCTTACTTAGATTTCCTCATCTTATAAAAAAACAGATAAAAGATCTATACTCCTATTTTCACAAAGCGATACAGGAGAATGATTACAGAGGGGATTTTAATGCTGTTTTCCCATTAAAAGTAAACCAGTTTCCATCTGCTGTTGATGCTATAGCTACTCAAGGCAGTGAATTTAACTATGGTTTTGAAGCTGGTAGCAAGGCTGAGTTGATTCTTGCTATGAACCAATCTTGCAAAAATTCAGATATTACAGTAAATGGATTTAAAGATAAAGAGATGATTACTCTTGGTTTCATAGCTGCTCAAAGTGGGCATAACATCACCTTAACCATAGAGGGCTTGGGTGAGCTTGAAACTATCATAGAAGTTGCAAGTGAATCTAACTTAAAAATACCAAGCATCGGCATAAGAGTAAGATTACACTCTACTGGTAGCGGTATCTGGGCAAGGAGTGGAGGAATGGATTCTAAGTTTGGACTAACCTCTACTGAGATTATAGAAGCCATAGCTCTTTTAAAAGAGGCGCAACTACTCACTCAATTAAAGATGGTTCACTTTCACATAGGTTCACAGATGTATGATATTGCACCACTTAAAAAAGCACTCAGAGAAGCTGGAAATATCTATGCTGAACTTAAGAAGATGGGAGCTGCATCGCTCTGTAGTATAAATATCGGCGGTGGTCTAGCCATAGAGTATGATCAACACTCACATGCAACTTCACATAACTACTCTATTGAAGAGTTTTCAAGCAGTGTTGTTTTTCTACTTGGAGAGATTATGAATGCAAAGGGTGTAGAGCACCCAAATATCTACACAGAATCTGGAAGATTTATAGCTGCATCACATGCTGTTTTAATAACTCCTGTTTTAGAACTATTTACACAAGATTATCAAGAGAAACTTCTTAGTTTTAAAGATATAAACCCACCTCATATAGAGGAGCTTAGGGAGTTAAGCAGACTTCTCAATAGTAAAAATGCCATCGAGTATCTTCACGATGCACTAGACCATATAGAATCACTTTTTACTCTCTTTGATTTAGGCTACATAGATCTACAAGACCGCTCAAATGCAGAGATATTAGTGCATAACATCATAAAAAAAGCACTCTATTTAACTAGAGAGTATAAAACAAAAGAGTTAGAGCAGTTGCAAGTAAGACTTCAAGAAAGATATCTCATAAATGCTTCAATTTTTCAAAGCCTACCAGACTATTGGGGATTAGGTCAGCATTTTCCAGTTATGCCGATACATCACTTAGATGATACTCCCTTAAGGGCTGCATCACTATGGGATATCACATGTGATAGTGACGGAGAGATAGGTTTTAATCCTCAAAAGCCTTTGTACCTTCATGATATCAACCTAGATGAAGAGGAGTATTTTTTAGGTTTTTTTAATGTTGGTGCTTATCAAGAAACCTTAGGAATGAATCATAATCTTTTTACCCATCCAAGTGAGTACACGGTACATGTGGATGATAATGGCTATAAAACCGTTAATGAAATTGAATCCAAAAATATTTTAAATATATTGGAATCTATCGGCTACAACAAAGATGATATTTTAAAAAAACTTAAAAATGATTTGACAATGAGTGATTTTATTACAGAAAAAGAAAAAAATGATACACTTTCGAAACTTGAAACTTTTGTAGAACAAAATGGCTATCTACGAACAACTAACTGAGGGTTATGATGGGACTTTATACCGATATAAAAGAAGACTTTTCCAATGCTTACAGCAAGGACCCCGCTCTTAAATCAAAAATAGACTTTCTTTTTAACTACCCTGGTGTCTGGGCTATAGCTTGGTATAGAGTAGCTCACAAACTCCATAATGCAAATTGGAAAAGATTTGCAAGAATCCTTATGGGCTTAAGCCAGATATTGACAAACATTGATATCCACCCAGCTGCGCGTATAGGCAAAAGAGTTTTTATAGACCATGGTACCGGTGTTGTTATCGGTGAGACATGTATCATAGAGGATGATGTTCTTATATATCAAGGTGTAACACTCGGCGGTGTTTCTCTTATAGATGGTAAAAGACATCCAACTATTAGGCAGGGTGCTGTCATAGGTGCTGGAGCAAAAGTGCTTGGTAATATTACCCTAGGTGAATATAGCAAAATAGGGGCTAACTCTGTAGTAGTAAAAGATGTTCCAGACAACGCAACTGCTATCGGCATACCAGCACATGTGATAGAAAAAGGAAGATGTCAAGATCCATTTATGCATAACATGCTTCCAGATATAAACAAAGAGATGTTTGAGTATCTACTTAAAAGAGTCGCAGTCCTAGAGCATATACTTGTAGAAGACAACAAAGACCTACTAGAACAAGACCTGCACCTAGAGCATATATATGAATCATTTATCAAGGCTATGAAAAGCTAGATAAAAAATTTAAAGATTTTTTAGATACTCACTCATAAAACGAACACCAGCACCAGTTCCACCGTAAACATTACAATCCCATGGAGTTTCAGTATAAGCTGAACCCGCTATATCAAAATGCATCCACTTGTTTTTATTTTCATCTCTTATAAATTTATCCAGAAAGAGACCTGCTGTTATTGCCCCGCCATAAGGCTTAGAAGAGATGTTAGATATATCTGCTATATCACTTTTTAAAAGTTTTTTAAGATGCTTGTTAAATGGAAGTGAACCTACAAGTTCTCCAGATGAACTAGCAGCTTTTGAGAAATCATGTTTTAATTTATGTGAATGTCCCATCATTCCGGTTGTGTATTGACCAAGTGCAACCATACATGCACCAGTTAAGGTAGCAAAATCAAAGATAGCATCTGCTTCTACCTTGTCTTGTGCATAGTCTAAAACATCGCAAAGAACCAGTCTTCCCTCAGCATCAGTATTTCTTACCTCTATAGTAGTTCCACTTCTTGATACCAATATATCATCAGGCTTGTATGCATCGCCACCAACCATGTTTTCAACAGCACCTATAAAGGCATGAATCTCTACATCAAGCTTGAGCTCACTAGCAGCCTTTATTATTCCAAGAACCGCACAAGCACCAGCTTTATCCATCTTCATAGTTACCATAGAAGTTGCTGATTTTAGACTTAATCCACCACTATCATAAGTTAAACCCTTCCCAACAAGAGAGATGATTTTTTTAGGATTTTGTGGTTTATATGCTAAGTGAATCAATTGGCTTTGGTGAATAGATGCACGACCAACAGCAAGCATTGAATCCATCTTCTGCTCTTTTAATCTATCTTCTGCGAGTATATTACACTCTAAATTATTATCAGTAGAGAGTTTTTTAGCTAAAAGTGCCATCGTTTGGGGGTTTAGATCTTGTGGAGTAGTATTAACAATATCACGAGTAAAACAGGTTGCATCTGCAATAATTAACGCATCACTGAAGGTTTTATTTATCTCATCAAAACTAGATTCATCTGTTGCTAAAATTATATCAACCAGCGTGATCTCTTTTGGTTTAGATTTGTACTCAACAAATTCATAGCCACCCAAAACTACACCCTCAACAATAGCAGATACTGTTTTGTTATTAAAAATACCTATCTTTGCACTTTTGTAGTTTGTTGATTTTAGTGATTTTATAACACTCACAGCAGCACTTCTTACATCATCACTCTTTTTGCTATCGATTCCACAAAGAAGAAGATTTTTTTCATACAAAAAACATATTGAGTCTTGTTCTGCTGTAAAACCAGCCCTACTTAACATATCTGCATGTAGATGTTTTTCTAACTCATCTGAAGTTAAAAACTCGACCAAGACATCTGCTTTGGTATCAGATATATTTTGATTTAATAGTTGAATATTCATTTTAATCCCATAAATATAAATTTGTTATGAGATGATAGCTAAAAACAATGTTACTAAAGTTAAGATATAGGAGATAATTAATTATTTGAGCTATATCTCTATTTATATGCTAGTTGATTATTTTGTATAATCTTCTTCATACCTTTAAAGATGAGTGCTTCATCTATCTGTGCATGTGGAAAAATTATTTTAAATTTATCTGCATCTCCTCCTGTTATTATTATGTTCATATTGTGTGACATCACTTCACTAGAGAGTGTTTTAAGGTAGCCATAGCTGATAGCATCCTGAGAATTTTTTGGCATTATGTCTAAATCAATCTCAAAGTTCAATGAGTAATCAAGTGCTGTGGAGATATTTTTATAAGTTTGAGTCATCGCTTTTAAACCAGGATAGATATAACCACCCATAAACTTTGAATTTTTGACAATATCTACAGTTATAGCACTTCCTGCATCTATAATCAAACCATCCTCTACTGCCATCGATGCCACAATCCTGTCTATGCCCATAGTAGAGTAATAACTTTGCATATCTATATACTTTGCTAAATCTACCCAGTTTGTCAAACTGTTCAAGATTATTTTTATTTTCGGATTGACACAGATATAATATACCTCTTCTTTTATGCTAAAGGGGTCAAAGGTGTTCACGCTCTGTTTAAACAGTTCTTTATCTTTTAAAAAATGATAAGAACTGTTTCCTATATCACAAAGAAGCATTACTCCACTTTCCATCCCTGCATCTTAAAAGCATCACTAGCTTTAGAGCAGATTGGTGCATCTATAAAGATAACTTTATGTTTAAAATTATGCTCACAGTACAGAGTTAATTTTGCATATATCTCTTCAAATTTTCGTACATCTTTCATAAGCAATCTACTTTTTTGAGAAACAGCAAAAATTGCCCAAAAATACCCCTTGGTATCTGTTGCTATATAGATTCTTATTTTGTTGCGTATCCCTAACTCTTTAGGAACTATCTCTTGCATTTTTTTATAAATTTCCCCTTTCTTTCTAAGGGAATCAACAACCATCTGCATATCTATTTTTAAGCCTTTAATTTTTTTATCTATCATCTATTTTATCAGAATCTACCTCAAGATAAAACAAAGAAACAGGAGAGTGTAAACTCCAATCTATAAGATGTAACTTTTTCAATTACAGATAAGAATTATGACACAAACTCTCTTAAAATACTACCCAAATAATTCCATAAGGATTTATAAAATTTATCTATGCTTGTGCTTAAGGGATGTTTAGTAAAAATTTTAAGCCACCTTATTGGTGGTGTAAATTTTTAATGAGCGTGCCTTGAGTGCAATGA
>JAYEGN010000117.1:0-13027 GCA_034659115.1 Campylobacterota bacterium | reverse complement strand
TATTCCAGAAGGAAAATTTGGTCAAATTTTATCTCCTGAAGAAGTGAAATATTATGAAAGAAATCGTTCTGGTGGAACTACTGGTTTTCCAGACAAACTTTTTCCTAAAGGTGTTGGAGTCGATATTTATAGCTAAACTAACTATATGCAAAAAGCTAACAAGTATGAGGAGACCAATTATTGATGGTAATGATTTAAATAAAATCTATACTGATAAATTAGTTTCGTTTGATGAACAAATTGAATATTTAAAACAAAATAAGATAAAATCTTTTAAAATTACAAATCAAGAACTTATAAATTCATATTTTGAACTAAAAGAAAAATTAAACCGACAATTAGTGATACCATCTTTAGTTGGATGAACTATGAGTTTACCATCAGAGTATTTCTTAAAATTAAAACCTAAAAAATCAAACCCATCATAGATATTGGTAATATGTGTCTTCTCCTTAGAGAGTTCTAATCCTCTAATAGATAAACTTTTTATGCCATCGATTGTATATATTTTTAAATGCTAATAAAGATAAAAAAGTTCTACGAACTGGTAAAACTATAATGGCTGACATCAAACGAAACTGCCTTTATCGTGATGATTTTGCAGCTGAATTGTTTGAACAGAAAGTTTGTGGTTAAGATTTGTTTTATATTTCATGGGATTTACCTACAATATTAATAGATAAATTTTAAATTTAATAATAGTATAAATAATATTTAGATATACTCACGCAATTTTTATGTAATAGAGGATAGGTAATGGCGTTCGATAACGAATCATTGGAAGAAGAAGAAAATTTTGCAGAGATGTTTGCTGCAAGTGAGAAGAAACAAGAGTCAAGTCGCATTGTAGAGGGTGAGATAGTTGAGATACAAGCTGATGAAAATAGAGCATTAGTTGGTGTTGGTGATAAGCTAGAGGGTATAGTTAATCTTGATGAAATTCGCGGTGAAGATGGTGAATTGATCTTTGGTGCTGGAGATAAGATAAAAGTGATGGTTATGGGGTACTATAACGAGCGTCCTAAAATATCTTACAGAAAAGTATTAGAGCAGCAAAAAACTATTGACTTTATTGAAGCACATAAAGAAGATTTTGAAGATGTCATTGTTGAAGGTGTAATAACTAAGAAAAATCGTGGTGGTTTTGTAGTGGAAGCTGATGATGTTGCTTTCTTTATGCCTCGTTCATTAGCTGCTTTTAAAGATGGTGATGATGTAGTTGGTCGCAAAATAAAAGCTCAGGTTGTTAAAGTAGATGCTGCTGAAAACTCTATAGTAGTTTCTCGTCGTAAACTATTTAATGAAGAGCGTAAGCGTAAAAAAGAGATTATTGATAAACTAATGGAAGATGATGTTATCGTTGAAGGTACTATCAAAAAGATCACTAGCTACGGTATGTTTGTAGATGTTGGTGGTGTTGATGGTTTAGTTCATTACAACGAAATCAGCTATAAAGGTCCAGTTAATCCATCAAAACTTTATAAAGAAGGCGATGTTGTTACTGTTAAGGCTATCTCTTATGATAAAGACAAAAGACATCTTTCACTTTCTATTAAGGCTGTTCAACCAGATCCATGGGCTGAAGTTGAATCAGAATTAGATGAAGGTGATACTATCACTGTAACAGTTTCAAATATTGAAGCTTATGGTGTGTTTGTTGATTTAGGAAATGATATTGAAGGTTTCTTACATATCTCAGAAATCACTTGGAACAAAAATGTTAAGAATCCTAACGATTATTTAACTGTTGGTCAAGAGATAGATGTTGAAGTAATAGAAATTAATCCTAAAACGCATAAGCTTCGTGTTTCACTCAAAAGACTTTTACCAAAACCATTTGATGAGTTTGTTAGAAATTACAATGAGGGTGATGTAGTTACTGGAACTATTACATCTTTAACTGATTTTGGTGCGTTTGTTCGTATTGGAGGAGTTGAAGGCTTACTTCATAACCAAGATATCTCTTGGGATAAAAATACTAAATGTAAAGAAGTTTTAAAATCAGGGGAAGAGATTGAAGTTAAAATAGCTAAAATCAATGCCCAAGATCAAAAAATTTCTTTAAATCGTAAAACTCTTTTAGAGTCTCCTATTGACAAATTTGCAACTACCCATAAAGTAAATACTGCTATTACTGGAACTATCCGTGATATTAAAGATTTTGGCGTATTTATCTCTTTAGAAGATGGTGTAGATGCACTTATAAGAGATGAAGACTTAGCTCCTCTTGTTAAAGAAGAGTTAGAGTCTGGTCAAGAGATTGAAGCTGCTATCGCTGTTATCGACACTCGTAGAGATCGAATCCGTCTATCTGTTAAAAAATTAGACTATATAAAAAACAAAGCATTACTAGATGAGATTAATGATACTTCATCAAACTCTTTAGGTGACTTGATAAAAGATAAATTCAAGTAACATGCAAAAAATTATAAAATGGTTTACTCCAGTCTTAGCACTTGGAGTTGCTATTTTTATTGTTTTTTTCTTAATCTCTATAAACTCTTCACAAGAACTTGATTTTTTGGAACCACTTGAGCATAAACGAGAAGTAGCTTCAACAAAATCTAAAAAAGTTTGGTTAAATCATTTTTCTAAAACTCAAAGATTGGGATATTTTTATCCTGTAAATGAGGCTTACATAAAGATAGATTTAGATGAAAAAATATCTAATAATATTACCTATAAGTTATCTGCTTCTCTTTTAGACCCATATCAACTTTTTTGTTTAAAAGAGGAGTTGAAGCAACATAAATTAAGATATTATCTTAATAGAGATAAAGATAATGTAGAATTGCTTATCTATTCAAAAGATATCAAAAAACTAGACTCTTTGGTTAGAGTATTAAAAAATTATCAAATTTCAGCTAAAGTAGAGCTGTATAAAGAGGAAATATAATGCCCAAAAGTAAAAAACATACTGTAGTAGTTTGCGATCATATACATGAAGCAGGACTCGAGATGCTTCGCAATGATGAAAATATTCATTTTATCATGGCAGCAGATATCGATAAGAAAGAGTTGGTTGAGACTATTATTCCAAAAGCAGATGTAGCAATAACTAGAAGTTCTACTGATGTTGATGCTAATTTTATTAAATATGCAACAAATATGAAAGCTATTGTTCGTGCAGGTGTTGGTGTAGATAATGTTGATATTGCTGGATGTTCAAAGGAGGGTATAATAGTTATGAATGTTCCAACTGCAAACACTATAGCAGCTGTTGAACTCACTATGGCGCATATGCTTTCATGTATGAGAATGTTTCCCTATTCACATGATCATCTCAAAAACCAAAGAGTTTGGAAAAGAGAAAAATGGTACGGGCATGAGATGAAAGGGAAAAAACTAGGTGTTATCGGTTTTGGTAATATCGGTTCTCGTGTAGCTGCTAGAGCTAAATCATTTGAGATGAATATTATCGCTTATGATCCATATATCCATCCAAGTAAAGTTACAGATTTAGATATGACCTATACTAAAAATTTCGAAGATATTTTAAATTGTGATATCATCACTATCCATACTCCTAAAAATCAAGAAACAATCGGCATGATAAGTGAAGCTGAATTTGCTGAGATGAAAGACGGTGTAGTTGTTATAAACTGTGCTAGAGGTGGTCTTTACGATGAAGAAGCACTTTTTAATAATCTTAAATCAGGTAAAATTCGTTTTGCAGGAATTGATGTGTTTAATAAAGAGCCAGCAACGGATCATCCATTGTTAGACTTAGATAATATTGTAGTTTCTCCTCATTTAGGTGCAAATACTTATGAATCTCAGTATAACATAGGAACTCAGGCTGCTACTAACGCTATAGAAGCTGCTAAGGGTATATCATTTGCACATGCTATGAACTTGCCTATTGATGAGAGTAAAATACCACCATTTGTGAAGCCATTTTTAGAGATGGGACAAAAGATTGGTTTTTTAGAATCTCAAATGAATAGATCTCAAATAATAGCAATTAAGGTTAGCGGACAGGGTGAGATTTCTGAGTATGTAGATTCTCTATCTACTTTTGTTGCTGTTGGTGCGATGAGCCAAAATAGTGGTGATACAATCAACTATGTTAATGCTGATTTTGTTGCAAAAGAAAAGGGTATAAAGATAGAATCAGAAGCCCTTGGTGATTCATCTGTTTATAAAAACCTCATAACTGTAAAACTTACAACAGCTGAGAGAACTACTACTATTAGTGCCACTATCTTTGATGATGGTATTCAGCGTATCGTTGCTATTGATGGTTTTGATGTTGAAGTGGCTCTCAAGGGAGATATGATCCTGTTTAAAAATAGTGATGTTCCAGGTGTTATTGGCAGCATTGGCTCAATCCTTTCAAATCACAATGTAAATATTGCAGATTTTTCATTGGCAAGAAATAACACCGCAGAAGCTATAGCTGTTATTTTGGTTGATAACACAGTTAAAGATACAACAATAAAGGAACTGGCTTCATTAGATGCTTGTTTAAGTGTTCATTACGCAAGACTATAATCTTTTAAACTTCTAAGTCATGTTAGCATTATCGATATGCTAACATCTCCCATCCATGCTAAGCATGGAAGTTATTAAAGTGGATCGTTTATTGAAACTGCTTTTTTCTCATGAAAATTAAAATGTTTATCTAAATCTGCTTGATATAAAAGTACCGGTACAACTATTAAGGATGCGACTACCGCAGCGATAGTCCCAAAGATTAGAGAAACTCCAAGACCTCCAAATACTGCATCACCTGCTAGAAGTGTAGAAGCTAGTATGATAGCTGCAGCAGTTAAAAATATAGGTTTAGCGCGCGTTGCTGTTGCGTAAGCTATAGCTTCTGCTTTATGCATACTCTTTTCATTCATCAATGACTTTGTAAAATCTATGAGGAGTAATGAGTTACGAGAACTAATACCTATAAGTGCAATAAATCCAATCAGTGAAGTAGCAGTTAAGAAAAATGTATCTACAGTGAATATATCCATAATCCAATGACCTACAATAACTCCTATGATAGAAAGAAAAGAGCCTAAAAGAATAATACCACTAAGTGTATAGCTTTTATAGTATATAACCATAAGAAGGAAGATTAAGATAAGTGCAGCGATAAATGCAGCACCAAGTTCTACAAAGGTATCAAGTGTTACCTCCATCTCACCATCCCACATTAATCGGTATATTTTTTTAGTAGTTTTATCTGTGAGTTGAAGATTAAAGATTCCTATCTTTTTTATCTCATATCTATCTGTAAAAGTATCAAGTATAACATTTCTAGCTTCCATAAGAGGATAAACTTGAGAAACCATATCTGTCTCAGCTATAACATTTGTCATCTGATGAAGATTTTTACTCATAATAAGAGGGTTTGATTTTTTTGGAATGACAGTTACTAATTCCGTTATAGGTATCATCATTCCCATCTTATTCATAAGCTTTAGAGATGCTAGTTTTGTTTTAACAGAGTTTATATCTTTAGATGTAAATCTTTTTGAATCTTGCGATAGAGATAGATATATAGGAATTTGATCATTATAAACATCGGAGTTTTTAATAGCTATATTCATCCCCTCAAATGCTAAGTAGAGTATTTGATTTAACTGTTTTATATCTACACCTGAACGAGATATTTTTGTGCTATCAACTTGTATCTCATAGGTGTCGTAGATATCATCTTGCATAATATCTATATCTACTAAACCATCAGTATTTTTAAATACATCAGATATTTTGTTTGATAGTTCTCTTATGCCATCTGCATCACTTCCATAAACTTCAGCAACTACTGCTGCTAAAACTGGAGGTCCTGCTGGAGGCTCTACAAAAGATATTACACTATTAGGATAGATTGATTCACAACTTTTTAATATGCTTGGTCTTAATCTTTGCACCATCATATAAGAGGGCTCTTCTCTGTGATGTTTTTTTGTTAAGTTAAGAACAATTTCTGCCACATTTTCTGAGTTTTTAAAGCCAGAGCCTTTGATGAGTCCAGCAAAGTCTAGCGGAGCACCCATTCCTAAAAACACTTCTATATCTAGCACTTCATCCTCTTTTTGAAGATGACTTACTATACAGTTTGTTACCTCGTTTGTCTGTTCTATGGAGCTTCCATTTGCTAGTGTTGCATATATTGTAAATGTATCATTATTCTTTCCAGGTAGCATTTTTGCTAAAACCATTTTCGTTGGAGCTATCATTAAAATCGAAAGTATAAAAGCTACAAGGGTTCCAAAAAGAATTATTTTTCTTTGTGCTGAACTTTGTATGCCATGTAAAACAGCTTTTTCAAATTTATCAAACATTAATGGTCTCCTTTTTTAGAAAAATCTGGTCTTTTTAACATTCTTACTGCTAAGTAAGGTGTAAATATATATGCAACAAAAAGTGAAGCTATGAGAGCTACTGGTACATTAGCAGGGATTGGTTTCATAAACTGTCCCATCATCTGTCCAACAAATGCCATAGGAACCATGGTCATAATTATAGCGAGTGTCGCTATATTGGTAGGTGGTCCTATCTCATCAGTTGCTCTTATCATTAGTTCATCAGGGTCTTCATGTTGTGATTCTATAGAGTGATAATGTCTATGAATATTTTCAATTACAATAATCGCAGCATCAACAAGGAGTCCAAGAGAGAGTAAAAATGCAAACAGCGTAATACGATTGATTGTTTGACCTGTAAGATAAGCGACAAAAAGTGTTATAGCTAAAATTGCTGGAACAGTAAAAGTAACAATTAGAGACTCTCTCCAACCAAGAACAAGTGCAAGCAGGATAGCTATAATAACAATAGATAAAACAAGGTGAAATACAAGTTCATTTACGGCTTCATTTGCTCTTTCTCCATCATTTCTAGTTATAACATAGTTGATTCCATTTTCTTTTAAGAACTTTTTATATGTAGAGAGTTCTTTTTTTACAGCATTAGCAATTACTACAGCATTTGTTCCTTGTAGTTTTGAAACAGTTAGAGTAACTTGATCTTTGAGTGATGAAAATTTTCCATCTTCCTCTTTTACACTTATCTGCACAGATTTAAAGTTTTGAATATCATAAGAACTTTCTACTTTAGCTACTTGATTGAGATAGATAGGAGAACCCATATATTGAGCAACTATAATATTTCCAATATCTTTTGCATCGTCTATAGCATTTTTTACACCTACCATAACGATGCTTCCATCTTTAGTTCTATTTTTTACAGCTGGAACACTGTATGATAGAGATTCTACTGCTTGAACTATCTGTCCCATAGAAAGGTTGTATCCTGAAAGTTTATACAGATCTACTTCTATGTTAAACTGAGTTTTGTTCCCACCTTTTATCTGCGTTACAGCCACATTATTTAAGCCATTGATATGGTGTTGGATTTTTTTCACCTTATTGTAGAGTTCTGTCTTAGTCATATTTAAATCATTTGAATAAAAAGCGATAGAGAGGACAGGAATGTCTATGTCTATATCGAGTGGTTTTATGATTGGGTTCATCGCTCCAACAGGAAAAATATCTGAATTTTGCATAATCTTATCGTAGACTTTAAGATTTGAATCTTCTTTTTTTTCACCTATAAAAAAAGCTGCATTTACAATACCTACATTGTCCATGGCGGTACCATAAATATGCTCAACTCCTTTGACCTCTTTAAGTTTTCTCTCTAATGGTCTGACAATAACTCTTTGTATCTCAGCAGCACTTGCTCCAGGAAGAGCCACTATAACTGTTGATCCACTAACAACCATCTGTGGATTTTCTTCACGAGGCATGATCATTAATGCTAAGTATCCAATAGCTAATAAAAAAATACCAAGAACTACGGTAAGTGGATTTCTTAAAAATCCACGAGCAAGTTTACCGGCTGAATCAGTTGGTTCATAAGGTTTTGTATGGTTCATCACAATGCCTTAGTTTATATCGATTGTTGCATACATGCCAGGGTATACCGATACATGATTGCTTATAAATGAAACTTTTATTTTAAAAGTATGTGTCATTGGATTTGAACTTGGGATTATTGCTGTTACTTTGCCAATACTTTTAATCTTAAGCGAGGGTATCTTTACGATTACTTTTGTGCCATGTTTTATTCGGTTTAAGTTGCTTTCAGCTATCTCAGCAGAAATTTTAAGATCACTTAAATCTGAAAGTATAATAGCAGGCATTCCTGGCATAGCCATCTCACCAACTTTTATATTTTTAGCAACAACTACACCATTGTTTGGTGCTCTTACATTTAAGTATCGGTATTGGTTTTGAACTTCTTTAAGTCTTGCATTAGCTATAGCAATCATATCTTGAAGATTCAATGCAGCTAGTTCTAGATTTTCAACTTCATACTTAGAAACCATATCTTTTTCTAACAATCTTTTATATCTATCAAGGTTTAGTTTTACATTTGTATATTGATTTTGATACATCTGTAGGCTTAGTTCAGATTGTCTTTTAGCAGAGTCAATTTCTCTAGAATCGATACTATATAGAATTTGATTTTTTGTAACCTTCTCCCCTTCACTTACATCTACTTGTGTAACAAAACCCATAAAGCGACTTGTTATCATCTTTTGATTATCAGAGATAACACTTCCAGAAAGAGTAAGTGTTTCGGCTATAAGTGAACTTCCTATCGCTAGTAGTATTAAAGCTATTTTAGTAAAACCATTGAGTGATTTTGTGGATTGTAGTTGATTTTTTACCATTATTTTGTTTCTCCATTTGCTAATTTTTCAAGTGCGAATATACGCTCATTTCGTTTATTTTGTGCCATCTGCAGTTCTAGTATCTTTTGAATCTGTTCAGATTGCTTGATGATTACATCACTCATTGAAGATAACTTTTCTCGGTATCTACCCTCATAGTTTTTATAGATCTCATTTGCAAGATTCAACTCATTTTCCAATGAGATGATTTCAGCATCATATGTTTGAATCTCCGTTCTTATCTTATCTATGCTAAGTGCGATTCCTTTTTTTGCTAATTTAACTTGAGTTGAAGTTTTTATCTGCTCTATTCTAGATTTTTCAACCTTTGCATCATCGATGCCACCATTAAATATGTTCCAAGTTAGCCTTGCGCCTACTGTATAGGATTTGTGATCATTTGCGTTGCCCAAAAAAGAATCATCTGCTGTTGCAAGTTCTCCAAAAGCTCCAACCATAGGGTAGTAAGAAGATTTAGAAACATCAACCATACTTTTTCTAACCTCTAAGCCGGTTGAAGCTCTTTGTATATCAAGGTTATTATTTAAGATATTTTCATCACTACATGTAGGCATTGCAACGATTGCAGAACTTGTAGATATATTTTGTATTTTTTGATTTAAAAGAAAGCTAATATAGTGATAGAGAAGCTTTTGATTTGACTCCATTTGAAGTATAAGTCTATTAACATTGCCTTTTTTAGCTTGAACTTCTAGCAGATCAACTTTTTTAGCATAGCCAACTTCTATCATCTGCTGTGTCATCTCTTCAAGTGTTTCTATATTTGTGAGTATTGTATTTAGGTTGTTTGTAGAGTTTTTAAGTAGAGCCATATCATAATAACTCTTTCTAAGTTGATAGATCTTTTCATTTATAATCTGTTTTTTATCAAGTTGTTTCATTTTTGTCATAGAGTTCATAATATCTTCATAGCTAGATATTTGAAATCCTGTAAAGAGTGGAACTTCATACTGTAGTTTGCTCTGAAAAAAGTTCCTTGAATCTGGATAGTTGAGTTTTTGTGGAGGAGTTGTGTATGCACTCTCTGGCGGTATACCACCATTCATACCTGTTGCATTCATAAACTCTCTAGCTCCAAAGTCTTCAAAAGTTGCCTCTCTTGAAGTAAGCTTGAATCCAAAAACATTTCCAGCATCATTGGAGTTAGCAAAATCTTGAACAAAGTCTAGTTTACCCCAATGATTTCCACTAACTGTATCTGCTTGAGCCTTTGCTAAATCTATATCAAGGGATGCGGTTTTTATCTCTAAGTTTTCTGATTTTAATATTTCAATAGCCTCGTCTAGCGTGAGAGAATTAGAAACAGTTATATCAGAAGCATTTAGTAGTAGTGCAGTAAAAAGCATACTAACTATTTTTTTCATATATTTTCCTTTAATTTGGATTGTATTATTAGGTTTTAATTATAACATATATTGTTTGCTTATTTATTTATTTATTATTATCATACTCATAAAATGAGATTTTTTCTTTCCATTGTATCTGTGTATTGCCTATCTGATAACCAATATTATAAAGTTTTGTCATTTTTTTTGAATCAAATTCAGTTGGTTCAGTTATTATATTTGGCATCTTAGTGGGTATAGAAGCCATTTTAAACTTAAATCCTTTTTTATTGCAACTGCTATACAATCTATATATACTTCTATCATAGAGTAGATCCATCTCTGTTAATATATATGCTTTTATGATGCTAAATGGAGCTTGTTCAACTGGTTTATAGATATCTCTTTGTCTATACTTTCTGTTTGCAACTGTGTACAGAGTCACATCGAAGTTTGTGTTTGCATTTTTATCAAAATCTAAAACTTCCCCCCAGTTTACTAACAAGCCTATCATAAAAACTTGTGAATAAATACCACCATCTATATGCATCTGATAATAATCTTTTTCCTCAATTTCTACTTTCATATATTGAGGTGGAAGATAGATTGGAAGAGCCGATGAAGCATAAACAATATCACAAAATCTTTCATATTTGTCGCTTCTGCTGCTAGATGCTATAGCTCCCATGTCCCAAACAACTAACTGACCTGTATCGATATTTGTTGTGCCTATATAAAGACGACGACCTTTTTTGTGTTCCAAGGCTACTTTGTCTAAAAATGCCTTGTTGAAGGTATCTTTAAATAGTTTTTGTAATGGTTCGGCATGCATAATATAGCCATAACCAAAAAAATGCATCCATTTATCTACAAATATATCCTCAGTGTGCATCTTTGTATAAAAATACTCTACCTTTTTTAATTCCTCTTCTCCAAGAAATATAAATGGAGCCATAACAGCACCAGTTGATATACCTGTAACAATATCAAACTTAGGTATATCACCTTTATCTGTCCAACCAACAAGAAGACCAGTTCCAAAAGCACCTCGTGAACCACCCCCTGTAAGTGTTAAAATATCAAATGGAACATCCTGCTTTGTATTTTTATATCTATTTGCTTTTTGAGTAAGGACTATTCCTAAGCTATTTTTAATAGAGCACTTTTGTGTAGAGTTTATATCTAAATCGATTGCACCCCAAGGTAGCTTTTGTGCATGATTTTCTGGGACTGCAGTAGGTCTTGACGCACATCCTATAAAGATGAGAGATATAAATATAGAGAAAATTATTGTTTTCATTTAATGCCTATAAATTATTTTTTTGATATTATAGCACTATTAAAGGTCTGATTCGTGAAATTATTTTTATTTTTTATTTTTCATCTATATTTATTTGGAGATACAAGCTTTATAACTCCTCTTGAATATGCATCGCAGTTGTATAAAAATCCTAGAGGTATCGGGTGCCATCACTGTCATGGAGATATGGGGCAGGGTAGGGTAGTAGCAACATATATAGATAAAAAAGAAAAAAAAAGTTTTGAAGGGTCTGCTATAAATGGCTTAGATTTTGATACCTTTTACACCGCTTTAAATAAAAGAAATATGGGAATGCCAAGGTATTTTTTAACAAAAAAAGAGATTCAGGCATTGTACCTGTATCTTCAAGAAAATAGAACTGTTTCAGATGTTAAGTAAGATAAAAGATGCGTATGATAGAAGGGATTTAGTAGCCCTAGGTGCTTTAGTAGAGCCTACATATAGAGTTTTAAATAAAAAAAGTGATTTTCGTTCCGCTTTGATGCTTTCTTGTAACAATATAAAACACTTAGAAAAGATTGACTCTATGCAAGCTGATTGTATTATGTTAAACCTTGAAGATGGTGTTGCCCAAGAAGATAAAAGATTAGCGCTTGTGCTGTGTGCTATATATCTTGTTAAGCATAGAGTATGTGATAAAAAGTTAGTAGTTCGTGTTAATGCGCTTGATGAAGGTGGTTATGAAGAGATAGCTTACTTAAATCAGTTTATGCCAGATGCCATTAGGGTTCCTAAAATTAGGACAAAAAGAGAGGTTCAAAATGTTGCATCTCTTCTGAATGATGAGATAGAACTTCACTTATCCATAGAAACATCAGAAGCTTGGCATCAACTGACATCACTAAAATCAAGTCAAAAGGTAACAACTTTTTATCTTGGTATTTTAGATCTATTGGCAGATATGAAGCTACCACAAAGTCTTATAAGTTTACAAAATCCTACTATGCATTATATGCTTTGTCATTTCTTGATCACATGTAGAGCTATGAAAGTCAAACCTGTCTCTTTTGTTTATCAAGATTTTAAGAATTTAGATGAGTTTACTTGCTGGATAGATTTAGAAAAAAGTATAGGTTATGATTCAAAAGGTTGTATCTCCCCAATGCAGGTAGAGTTAGTCAATGAAAAGTTTGTAGATTCACAAGCTGAAATAAGAAGAGCTAAAATTATTGTTAAGCTGTTCGAGATGCACAAAGAGCAGGGTATAAGTGGATTTGTGGATGATGAATATGGATTTATTGATGAGCCAATATACAAGGGTGCATTGGCTCTTTTAGAGTAAAGATATTAGAACTTGTACTGTACACCAAGGTAGCAGATTAAAAATCTTCGATAGAAAGTTTCTGATGAGTAGTGATTTTCATTATCAACATACTCCGTTGTATCTTTTTTCATATTCAAATCACTTTCCAAGGCAAACCTAACGCCAAAACCTTTTAATGGAGTTGGGTAGTATTCTACACCTAGTCCAGCGTGTAGGGTAGTAAAATCATCATCTAAGCCATATTGATTTGTGTGTACTTCATTTGTTCTTAAGTATCCTAGTCCAAGTAAACCACCAGATAGTGAGGGTCTGGATTACTGGACAAATAATTCTGGCTTAACCTTAAGTGAAATTGCTCAAAGTTTTTTTGATCAACCTGAAACAATAGCTCTCTATCCTACAGGGACATCCAATAGAGA
>JAYEGN010000116.1:0-2686 GCA_034659115.1 Campylobacterota bacterium | reverse complement strand
GTAATTATATGAAATTTTTTTGTATTATATAAAAAATATGGCATATTGTCATACTATTTGGTAAATTTCTTTTTTAGATTAATTTTCTATACTGCTTAGAATCTTACTTATGCTGTGTTTTTATCTTTGTAAGATTATATCATAAAAATATATTCACTAATGCATGCTAACACCATAGGTCTAAGTGATGCTTCAGAGATTTTAAAGACAAGATTAAAAAGAGGTGGCTTAGATGGTAGATTTGGATGAGAAAGTGGATATTCAATCACTGGGGTGTAGCTTTCGAAAATGGGTCGCGAAAATGGAAAATGGGTCGGGTTATAACTATAATTTTTCTGATTATATGTAAAAGAATTATTCCTCCAATAAGTAAGACCCCCACTTACATCATAACACCTCAATATTTCTCATATCGCAAAAGTGATTTATATATAATTATCCATTTAAGTTTTGAGACAAAGTTATAGTTATAACCCGACCCCTTTCCTGCGACCCCTTTCCTGCGTTCATTATAGAATGTGCAATAAGTAGTCCAACAATTGTTTTACCCATACCTGTATCCATGGATAGTAAAATATCATTCTTTTCACGATTGTTAAACCAATCTCTTAAAGCATCACCTTGACCCAACCAAAGGTTCTTTCCACTTGTTTGCCTTCTAAATATCTCTTCAGGCTCAATAACTTTTTCATCTTGTTGGCTTACAAGCCCTGTTGCAAAATCAAATGACATTATTATCCTTTTTTATTTAAACTCATACTTATCAATCTCTCTTCTTAATGGATGAGTATAAGCTATCATTTTTTCATACATCAATCTTCCAACTATAATAGATGTTTTAATATTTAAAGACTCTGCAAATGCTTTAACACTTGTTTTATTTTTATAGTTTCCACTACTTATAAATTCCTCAAACACGTTTTGAGGGATTAGAAAATCTTTTGCAAATTGGTCTGCTTCTTCCTCTTGTTGTTTTAGCTCAGGGGTGTCATAACCATTTTCTATAAACATCTCACGCTTGTTATGTAGTAAAATATGCCCTAATTCGTGAAATAAACTAAACCAAAATTTATCAGAGCTTTTACCTCTTAATGACATCATTAAAACAGCTTTGTCTTTATTGTTAAGCCAAAAAGTGGCTCCTTGTGCCCCTGTACTTTTAAAGTGCGGCATTAGTACAAAAGCTATGCCACAAGAAGCAAGTAATTCTTTACATGTAGATATAGCCTTGTTTATATCTAAAAGCATACTCTCTTTAATTTGTGGAAGTAGTTTTTTTAGCTTTGATTTGTCAAATGGTTCTGTTTCAATAGTATCAGCTTGTAATCTTCCTGCTTGTATCCATGAAGCGATACTCTCATGAGTAATATTTTTATGGTTGGTTACTCTAAATGCACTTTGATATGCTCCAACATGTTCTATACGGCTCAGATGTGCAACAGAAAAAAAGCTTCTTAACTCATCTACTTTTTTAAGTTTATCTCTTGTTTTTTCAACAAAACCAAGCTTAGATAAATCAAGATATGGAAATCTATCTAATAGTGTAGCTTCTTCTTCCATTAGTACTAATTCTTCTTGTTTTGCTTTTACCATTTGGTATTCAGACTCTAAGCCTATCCAAATATGTGCAGGTACTTTTAAAACATCTTCAAGCTCTATAGCAGTAGCTGGTGTAATACTTTTTTTACCTTTTATAATCTCATTTACTGCTTGTGTCGGTCGTCCAAGCCTGTTTGCAAGTTCAGACTGAGTCATACCAATATCTTCTATTGTTTCTTCAAGTAGTTCTCCAGGATGTATGGCTAAATCTGATATATATGTATTAGTCTCCATAATGGTTACTTACCTCCTCTATTTTTGCGATGTCAAATGTTTCTCCATCGTTTGTAATGATTAAACGCCAAGAATCTGTCAGCTTAATGGCATATTCACCCTTTCGGTTTCCTTTTAGGGGATGGAATTTTAAAGAGGTGATTTTATATAACTCTTCAAAGCTTTTGGTAGACTTGAGGATATTTATTCGCATTATGAATTTTCTTGCAACCTGAGAGCCATAAGCTTTCTCAGCCTCCTTTATAGTTTCATACTGCTTTTGGAGTTTTTTTGTTTTAAATCTTATTTCCAAGTCATACCTCTTTTTTCTTCACCCATTAGGTGAATTATAGCATAACTTTTTAAATAACTTTTATTTTACCTGTAACAGCATTTGAGATGAGGCTTTGACGGTATTCTTTTAGATAAGCAATTTCTTTTTGAACAGAAGTTAGCATATCAAAAAACTTATCATCTTCTTTTTTTACCATTCGTGCCAGGCACCGTTTTTCAATAGTCATGCAAAGTAACTTTATGAATAGTAGCCGACTTATTAATAATTTGTAAAAAAATTTCTTTATCATTAGAATGGTTAAAAACGATGGAACGATTTACACCTCTGTTTATGACATGGTGATAACCTGCTAAATCTACTCGTAATCTAGTGGGCATTTGTAAACTCCGTTCCATTTTATAGATAAAGAAGTATATCATAAAAGTGGAGATTCACTATGAGGGGTGTAATTACAATTTATAAACAATCAGGCACTTCAGTTCAATCAGGATATAGAATATCTAAGACTGGTGCTAAGACGTATAGAGGCTCATTATTTATGGCAGCGATGAGTGCCATTCGTTATGATACGAATTTTAG
>JAYEGN010000115.1:0-13207 GCA_034659115.1 Campylobacterota bacterium | reverse complement strand
CAACACCAACCCAGCACTCAACAGATTGATAGCTTCAGTGGTTTGAAACAGTGCTGCATTCTCACCATCTTAAGTATCATAATATTTTATAGTAAAAGTATTGTGACTCTTAGATTTTAGGAACTTTATAATCGAGTGAGCAATCTATCTTATATCATACCTTTGAACTATCTCTTTTATCAACTTTTTATCAATGGTTATCTTGTTATCTGAGTAGATACTTTTTTCTATATTATTTATCATAGTTTGAACATCTGCATGTTCTTTGTATGGTAGTAGTTTTACTAAAAGAACTTTAGGGTCTTTGATGGAGATATTTTTCTCTTTACTTCTTAGTTTCCATGGTTGCATTAACATCAGTAATATACCTGACACCAAACCAACTGTAAAAACTACTATCAGCCAGAGGTTAGATATCTCATTTGAGCTTGTGAGAACTTCTGTATCACTTGCCCTACTCTCTCTTTTGATAGTAAGTTCCTCTTTTGGCTTTTCATTTTTAACTTTGATAGCTATTGAATCTGTTGAGATTGTTTTTATCTCTTTTATTTTAGGGTCAAAATATTTTATGCTAAAAGGCGGTATAACAAAATCACTATCAGCCACAAATGCTATCTTTTGAGTTAGTTTCACTTCTGATAAAACGATTTTTTCATCAAAAGTACTCACTCCATCTATATGTGGTTTAAAGCTCTTAATATCCTCCAAATTTCCATCACCTGATACCTCTATAGTAATATTAACAGCTTCACCCGCGTTTATCTCTTTTTTATCGATATCTGCATTGATCTTAAAATCTCCAACTAAATCAACTCCTGCTGGTAAAGCTTTAACATCTACATGTAGATCATTAGAAAAGTAGGTTTTCCATTTTATTTTCGGTGACCATGAGCCCCAACTATCACGACTACTTGATCTTGAAGCTATACGCATCTGTGCTTTTTTGATGCTTAATGTACCAACTCTTTGTGCTGCTATCATATACTTTATTTTCGTCAGAGAATATTTGCCATCATCAACTCTTTGTGGTTTTGATTCACCTTTAATCCAAAAACCTTTTAACTCTGGTGGAGTAAACTTACTATCAACTGCCTCAGCATCTTTTCTTTGTTTAAATATAAGAGTCAGTTCAAAAGGCTCACCAACATATACTTCCTCTTTTTCACTCTCTAGTATCAAGATAAAGTCCGAATCTTGGTTTATGGCAATTTCACTTACTTCTATGCTCACAGAGTTACTTTTTTGTTTCTCTGTGCCAATCTCAACCTCTATTGGCTCTATAATACAGTTTTTTTGTGGTATAAATTTATAGGACAGTATGTTACTTCTAGATATATCGCCATTGATCATCTCTATAGATGTTTGTGAACTTGTAGAGATAACATCAACGCCACAAAGAGTCTGTATGCTTGGTCTTACTATATCTTGACCAGAGAGATGTAGGGAGTATGTAACCATCTCACCTATCTCAACTTTAGTGCTATCTACTGTTGCTCTTACACCTGCATGCACAGCAGATATTGCTAAAAATAAAAATAGAACTATTTTACCAAGGTTTTTCATTTTCCATATCTCCCATAGTTTTTTGATCACTTAGTCTGTAAAGGTAAGTGTTTTTTTCTGAGTTTAGATGCTTGAGCCATTTTTTCTCTTCTGCATCACTCATCTTCTGTTTTTCTAAATTTTGAGCTGTTGAGTTTGAGCTTGAACTTTTGTTATCATCTTTTTTATCAAGTTTATCTAGTTGCTCTTTCTTTTGCTCTTTTTTATCTTTAGCTTCATCTTTTTTTGCACTATCTTCTTGCTCTTCTTTTGATTTCATATCATCATTTTTTTGATTTTTATCTTTTGATTCTTTAGATTTTGAACTATCTTCATCTTTTTTATTATTTTCCTCTTTGTTTGAATTTTTATCTCCATCTTTGGAGTCTTTATCCATCTTATTGTCACCATTTTTATCTTCTTTTTGAGAGTCTTTATCTCCATCATCTTCTTTTGACCTCTCTTTTTCCTCTTTTATTCTTTTTTTAACTTCTTCTAAGTTATTTTTTACTTCATCATCATCCACTAACTTTAAGGATTCTTCATAATATTTTTTAGCTTTTTTTAAATTTTCTTGTGTTCCTTGCTTGGCATGTGCATTACCTAAATTTCCAAGTTTATCTGCTTTATACTCTTTTTTTTGAAATATTGCTTTTTCATATAACTTCACAGCTTCTTTATATTTTTTTTGTTTATAAAAAGCATTTCCAGCATTAAAATAAGCATGTGGATCTTCTGAACTCTCAGCATATTTAGAATAAAGCTCAGTAGATTTTTCATACTCTTGCTGCTGATAAGCCTCTTTTGCTTCTTGGAGTTGCATAAAATCAAACATACCTGCTTTTAAATCCACAGAGGAGATGGAAAAAAGAAGAACTACCAAAACTGATGAAACACTACCCTTAACTCTTTTACCCAGAGAGCTAGTCGCAATCAACAACAATAGAAGAGCCATTCCTAAAGGATAGTAAAAAAGAGGTATGTACTTATGAACCTCTTCACTCTTTAACTCCTTAGCCTCACTAATATTTTTTATCTCTTGAAACATCGTTTGTATATCAGAAGATGAAGTTGTATTTTGAATATAAACACCTGAAGTTGAAGTAGCTAACTTAGCTATATTTTCATTTAACTTTGAGATAATAATATCTCCATTTTGTTTTATAAAGCTACCATTTTTTAGTTTGATTGGTGCTCCTTTTTTAGTTCCAATACCCAAAACAAAAACAACTATATTCTTTTGCTTTGCCAACTCTATCTCTTTAGAAAAGTCGCTAGAATCTCCACCATCACTAAGAAGTAAAAGATATTTCTTACCTTTACTTTTGGATGATTTGGAAAAAACATCTAAAACAGATAGAAAGTTAGTTCCTTTCTCTGTGATGGAGGTTGTATCAAGCTGAGTAAGCAGAAAGCTAACCGCTTTTGTATCAAAGCTAAGGGGTGAAACAAGATATGAATTTTTTGCAAACGCTAAAATACCTAATCGCTCAGTTGGGGCATTTTTGAGCAGAGTTAATGCCTTTTGTTTTGCTAACTCTAAACGATTTGGATAGACATCTTCTGCTAGCATAGAGTCTGAAATATCTAGTGCTATCATGATATCAGCACTTTTAGCTTTAACTAGAACAACCCCATCATCTATAACAGGCTGGGCTAATGCTAAAATCATAAAAAATCCCATTAAAAAAAATAGAGCATTTCTTGCCTTAAGTGTTAGCGAATTGCTGCCTACTCTAAGTTTATCCATAACATCTTGAGCAAAAAAGTGAGCTTGTGATTCCTTTTGAGTAAGAAGCAATACAAAAAGTATGACCAATGGAGGCAACATGTAGTATAGGGCTTGAGGATTTAAAAAACTCATTATGCATGTCCTCTTTTGTTTCTGGCATATACATAAATTATAAGAGACAAAAACGAAATAAAAAGTGGATAGATGTAGTAATATTTCAAATATGAAAATGTCTCTGCTTTTATCTCTGACTTTTCAAGTTCATCTATCCTCTTATAAACCTCTTTTAACTCCGATGCACTCGAGGCACCAAAGGCAACCCCACCAGTTTTATCTGCTATCTTTATAAGCACTTGCTGATTGTATTCATGTGGCATCCCTATGCCGATAGGATAAACTTTTATACCCTCTTTTTCAGCCATATCAAGAGCAACATCAAATGGAATCTTATCAACTTCTGGTGTAGAAAAACCATCGGTAAGCAAGATTGCCACCTTGCTTTTAGACTCACTCATCTTTAAAAGATTAACACCTTGTGCCAAAGATGTGTAGAGTGCTGTATATTTTCCTGCCATTCCTATATAAAGTTGTGAAACGATTTTATTTAAAATATTTTCATCATAAGTTAGAGGGGATGCTATAAATGAGTATGCTCCAAAAACAACCAAGCCAATATTGTCATTTTTACGCTCTTTTATAAAATCTCCAACGATATCTTGAACCACATCAAATCTACTGAGTCGTGGATTGTTTTCATCAAAACCTTGTGCTTTCATAGACTGAGAGGCATCTAAGATAAGTGCTATCTCATAACCATCTTTGGGATCTAGCTCATAAGGTTCATCTCTCACAGGCGACATAAAGGCTACTATCAGCATAACAATACCCAACCATTTTAAAATAAAAAGTAGCTTTGAAGCGGATACAGAGTTTTGCATAAACTGTGCAGTGTGTGGAAAGTATAAAGATGGCAGTTTCATCTTACAAAATTTTGCACATGTCAAAAAAAGAATCAGGACTAAAGCAAACTCAGGGAACTCAAAATAAAGTCCATTAAACATCAATCATACCCCTGTATACTTCTATATAGCCTAATACTTCACTATCAAATTGATCAACCTCTTTTTTATACTTATATAGCTCTAGTCTTTGTGTAATATTGGCATACATCTGTGTATGCCTTGGACTATCATCTTTAAAAATTGCACCTAATGATGTGATAGCATAGGCTGCGGTCTTTGTATCATTGAGGTTGAGTTTTTTAAGTAGTTTAAAATTTTCAGCTCTTTGGTTAAATCGAGTTCTTTTTTTGAACCATCTATAGAGCAGATATGAAAAACCAAGCACTAACATAAGCAAAAACAGACTACTACTTAAAAAATAGTAAAAAGAATACTCCTGTATCTCCATAATAGGCTTTATATCATGTAGCGGGATATCAAAGCTTTTGTTTAAATCTTGTTGCATCTATCTACCTTCAAACAATCGTCTAAGCTCAACACTCACAGTAGAGTCTGTATATATCTTTGTAAACCTAACTTGATGTTTTCTAAAAGTTTCATAGAGTTTATGGTCATGTGCATACACTTTTTTGGCATAGTTCTCAACACTAGCAGAGTTAAAGTCACCCTCCAAAACCGTTCCGCTCTCAGGATCCACCAAAGATGCAAAGCCCATCTTTGGTGGTTTTTCCTCTAAGTGATCTCGCACTACGATAGCTACAACCTCATGCTTTTTTGCTAAAAGTTTAAAATCTGGTATCTCAAAAAAATCCCCTACAATCAAAATAAGAGATTTTCTTTTGAGTCTTTTGTAGAGAGTATCTGCGATAACTTTAAAATCAACCTTTTGATTTATGGCATTAAAATCTAAAATATCTTTGACATTTTTTTGAATCTGATGAAGCTTTTTACTCGGTTTTGATTTTGAAATCATCCTGTTTGTAAAGATATAAGAACTTAAAAGATCTCCATTTTTAAGTGTTGAGAAACTCAAAAGTGCAGATATCTCTGCAATGGTTTCTTGTTTAAACTTTTTAGATCCAAAATGCACACTTCCATTGAGCACTGAGACTAAAACAACGCTTAGTTCTCTCTCCTCACGAAAGATTTTTATAAATGGTTTTTGCATCTTGGCAGTAATATTCCAATCGATATGACGAATATCATCCCCAGCCATATACTCACGAAGTTCTATAAAGTCATAACCCTCACCTTGAAAGATGGATGGATTATTTCCAACCATCTCACTGAAAACTTGTCGTCTAGCTCGGACCAATATTTTTTGTAATTTACTCAATGAAACAGCCTATGGAATCGCCACTGTTTCTAAAACTTTTTGGATGATTTCATCAGTTGTGACACCTTCAGCTTCTGCCTCATAGGTCAGTACGATACGATGACGCATAATCTCTTGAGCTATAAATGCTACATCGACAGGTGTTACGAAATCTTTGCCTCTTAAATATGCCATAGCTTTTACAGCTTTAAACATATCTATACTTACACGAGGAGATGCTCCAAACTGTATGTAATCTTTTAACTCTTCAAGTTTATAATCACTTGGGTTTCTTGTGGCATTCACAAGTTCTATGATGTACTCCTCTACTTGAGCATCTATATGTACCGCTTTTATGACCTCTTTTAACTCCAGTAACTCTTCATGGTTTATAACAGCTTTGATTGTATCGAGATCGCCTTTGGAGATGCGTCTTGCGATCTCTAGTTCCTCCTCTTTTGTATTGTAATCAACAACGATTTTTAGCATAAATCTATCAAGTTGAGCCTCTGGAAGTTGGTATACACCCTCTTGTTCAACTGGATTTTGTGTAGCCATTACAAAAAATGGAGGGTCTAGTTTAAAGGAGGTATCTCCTAGCGTAACTTGCTTTTCTTGCATAACTTCTAGAAGAGCAGACTGCACTTTTGCAGGAGCACGGTTAATCTCATCTGCTAAAAGCAGATTTGTAAAGATAGGACCTTTTTTGATTTTAAAGCTGTTGTTTTGTGGGTCATAAATCTCAGCACCAAGTATATCTGAGGGTAGCAGGTCGGGAGTAAACTGAGCTCTTTTAAAATTTAATCCAAGTGAAGATGCTAAAGCGTTTACGGTTGTAGTTTTTGCAAGACCAGGAACACCCTCTATAAGTATATGCCCTTCGCATAAAAGAGCGATAAGAAGACCATCTATCATCTTTTCTTGTCCAACTACTACCTTGGCAACCTCTTGTTTAATCGTTTGTATTTTAGAAATCATATCTTTATGACCTTGTATTTAAATATTTAGAAGTATATCTAAGAGGGGTTAATAATCGGTAAAATGCGAGCTACTCGCTTCATTCCATCTTTTTAAAAACTGATCTCTAGGGTATGTTTTGGAACCTAGCTTTTGCTTGTACTCCATATGTGGATGCCCTAAATTCCAAAAACAAAAACTGTTTTGTTCTAAATACCTTGCAAGTAAAACAAGTTGTAAAGTTCCATAATTGTTGTACTTTTTTTCTCTTGAGCTAAAACCACTCAAACTAGTGTATGTTTTGCCTATAATATACCCTAGTTCACCAGATATTACACTATCTGTCTCTTTAGAGATAATTTCAACAGAGATTATTTTAAAGTTTCTCTGCCTAGTATTGTTGAGATATAGTTTTTTGATTAGCTGCGTATATTCTCCTTTGAGCCAATTATATCTATGCTGCATCGATATTTTTTCAACTACTTCATCAAACCTAGTGTTAATGCAAAATCTATAACTATCATCCCTAAGAAGATTCCTAACTTTTTTTGATACATGTAGCTCTTTAAAATCTAAAATTCCATAATCATATTGTAACTCCGGAAGCAGGACTAAACCATCTTTTGTATCGTATGAAGTACTTATAAAACCAGCCTGAGCCAGCTCTATATAAAACTCTTCACTCCAATCATCACTCCAGTAATAACTGTTGCTCATATCTTTAGAAATCAGCTCGTTAAAATACTCTTGATTTTTGAGTTTTTGAGATGTTATGTAGTATATTTCAGATTGCTTACTCATATAGATTAGTACCTATAACCTCATTTATGCCAAGAGATTTTATATCTTGTTTAAAATGTAGAGATGCCATTTTATATAAACTATCATCAGAGCCATTATATATCTCTTTTAACACTACAGATTTTCCACCTATGCGTTGAGTCTTATCTAGCACATCTACATGCAGAGTCAAAACTGCTATCGTCATAGCATCGATTTGAGTAAGGTATTTGCTAGTTTTTACCTCAATTTTAACTGCATTTTCTTTAGAAGAACTAATCTTATAGCCACTTTGAGCAAGAGTATTTTTTATAACATCCACGAAAAGAGATGAACATTCATCACCACTAACAAAGAAGTTTAATTTTTCTGATTCTGTTAAAAATTCAGCTCTTTTTTTCGTTATAAACTTAAGATTTTTTTCTTTATCAAAATTGCTGTCAAGCTCCGCAATCATTAACACTTCACCTAGAAGATCTTGAGCCTCAATAGAGAGCTCTTTTGCAGTGTTATATCTAGTTATAGTATCACTTTTATCCATATATCTAGTTTTTTGAAGAATGGTTTTTTTCTTCATCTCTAAGTCATCTTTTAAACCAAGTATAAATTTTTGTTTATCAGTTTCAAGCATCACTGCAAACTCTCTATAACCTATTCTGTGTGACTTGATTACTCTATAATTATTAATTTTTATCTTAGAAACATTAGATTTTATCTGGTTTTTAACATTAGTTTTGTAGTAGCTACCTTGAACCTCTTCATAGCTCTCATATGAAGATTCGATGCTTATTCCAAGTTTGGCTATCATATCGCTTAGTGCAGCTTTTATAGCGGATTCTCTATCTAGTGCTATTGAAACACCATACATGTAGTTGTCATTATCCTTTATTATAGGGTCACTTATCCAAGCAGGTAAAACTTTTGAAGTTGGTTCTTTTTTTACAGATAAAGAGTTGCCACCACATCCACAAAATATCAAAATTCCAACTGTGATTAAAGCTAGTTTACTTAGCATCTATCTGCTCCCTAGCTTCTTCTCTTTGTATAATCAACCGCTCTATTCTCACAAGTGCCAAGTTGATCTCATCAACAGGTCTACTCACTAAATCATCAGCCATCATATAGAGTTTTTTAGCTTCAATATAATCTGCTTGTGCCTCATAGACTACACCCAAAACATAGGCAACCACAAAAGACTCTCCATCCAAATCATCTAGTAGACCTCTTAATAGCTTCTTTGCCTTATCCATACGACCCGCTTCTATATATGCCAATGCATTTTCAAATCTTTCCTCTTGCTCATCGCTCACATCATCAAGTTCTATCTCATCGAGCAATCTAACATCAAAATATATGTAATGGGGAGTCAGCTTATATACAAACTCTGATGCTACGGATGAGGTCAGTCTATTGAGGGCTTGAGTAGATGACAAAATTCTGCCTCTACAAGAATCACCATTATATTCTTTTGTAATTGAATCACCATAGATCAGCAAGCCTGTTTGCACATTTACTATGTTTATGTTTGCAGATACACTAGCTTGAATCGTTCTACATGTAACATAATAAGTTTGATACTTTATGCAACCTTTATTTTTTACATATTTTAGGCATCTTATTCTATTGTCGAGATACTTATCCATACGAGCTGAGGAGGAACCTACCTCACCATTAATGATGGCTTGAGCACCGATAAGTTTTCCAACTCTTGAAGCGGTTGATTCATCCATCAACTCTGAAGATTGTAACCTCTGCTCTTCTAAAACTTTTTTTAAATCTTTTCTGCTTACAACACTAAAGTATCTTTTTTCATCTAGTTTATGTTTAGCTATCTGAGCCTCTATCTGACTAGATAAACCATATTTATCATTCTTAAAAGAGCTTATTGCAATCTTCTTTTTGCTAGACATCTCTCCAACTTCAGCTGGAGATATAGCTCTGATATTAACCTCTTTAGAGCAACCACTAAGCCAAAAAAGAGCTATAAATAGAGATGAGAATATCTTTAGTGATAACATATTTTGATCTCCTTAAAATATGATTTTATTATATCTTTAACTAATACCTTCTTAATCAACTCTTTTTTTGCATCTTTTAAAGAGAGTATCTCTTTTCTTTCTATCTTCAAAATCATCTCTTCATATTTTTTTGAGTCTTGTAGCGTTAATATAATCATAAGTTCATCAAGTGATTTTGCAGTTTTTATCTTTTTTTCAAACACTTCATCTCTCTGCTCTTTCTCTTCTCTCTTTTGAAACTTTACCTTAGAAAATAAAAAGCCTGCTAAAAAAGTCAAAACATAATATATAAAATTACTACTTGATGAAGAGGAGCTACTATCATTTTCATCAAGTAGCTCCTCTTTTTTATAGGTTTTTTCCACCTCTACTTCTATCTCATCTATCACTAATTTTTTAATTACTCTATCGTTTAAATCAAAGTATTTTATAGTTTGTTTTGGAATTCTAAAATCTTTATCACTCACAAAAGCAAATTTTTGATTCCAACTTCCCACATAACCATCTTTTGTAAGTTTTGTTTTTTTTATAGGCTTTTGAGCAAAAACTTTGACATGTGGTATCTTAAAACTTATAGCTTTTAGAGCTTCAAAATTACCAATACCATCTATGCTAATATCAAGCCCATAAGGCTCATAAGCTTTTATATTTTGTTTGTTTTTTTCAAGTTTAAGATTAAAATCACCTACCAATTTAGCTTGAGCATCTTTTACACCAATAATGATAGGCTCTTGTCTAATCATTCTTTGAGTAAACTCTTCATAATCTGCATTATCACGACCTAGAACTGTATTTTCTATAGAGTCTTGATTTGTTTTTTTCATCGTTGTATCAAAAACAAACTCTATTAAACCAGGCTTTTTCACATATGCTAAAAACTCAAATCTATTGACTTTTTTGCCATCAACTAAACTCTCTTTTTCACTAAGAAGGATGATGGTATATCTTTCATTGTCGGTCACTGGATTAAACTCTATAAGGTAAAGTTCTGCTGGGTCATCATACTTGCAGGTATACTCTAAATATATAGCTTCATTAGTCATAGCGGTATTTTTATCTGCTTTAGCACTCCACATGTAACTACTCGCAAACAGCTCTACATGTAACAAGATGACAACTGTTAAAAATACTCTACCAAGGTTGTTTTTCATCAACTTCCCTTCTATTTATGAGTTCATACTGTTTTGAACTAAGTTTTGCCTTGCCCAAATTTAAGTTCACATGTGAGCTTGATTTAGTTTTCTTGCCACTATCTTCAGTACCACTATTTGCACTTGCGCTTTCGTTCATATTTGAGCTGCCACCCTCTTTTTTCTTTTTATTTGAAGATTCTTTTTTAGCGATAGATGAGTTCTTTTTACTCTTTTGCTCACCTGTTTTCATCTGCACCTCTTCTTTAACATCATATATGTAAAGTAAGTTTTCATAAGCTTCTTTGCTATAAAAAAGAGTTAATGACTTTATATAACTTTCCTTTGCTTTTTGAAACTCCTTGAGTCTTACTAATGAGTTTGCCATATTATAATACACAAGAGATTTAAACTCTATATCTGCTGATTTGACTAGTATGTAACTACCATAAGCTTTTTCATACTCGCCACTTTTATAGTAAGTATTTGCTTTTTTAAACTCTACACGATTTTCATCCTCAAAAAAACTAGCATCAAGATGAACTCCAAAAAGTAGTAAAAAAGCCAACAGATACTTTTTAAGGTTTGTAACACTTACTAAAAATGAGAGTATAGCTAAAATGACAAATAGATAAAAAAGTTCAAAATTTTTAATGATAGTAGTTTGAGATTTCCCATCATTCATCTTTTGTGCATCCAATGCATCCAAAAGCTCCTGAAAACTTTTTGTATAAACTCCATCAGTAGCATCCGCTACTATCCCTATAGCAGAGTTTTCTCTAGTTACCACGATATCTCCAAACCTGTCTTTTAATAGCTCCCCATTTTCAAGCTCCAGCGTTCCACCAATCTTAGTAGCTAACATAAAGATGTTTACAATAATGTTACTCTCTTTTGCAAAACCTGCCTCAGCTTCATAGGTAATATTATCAGCCCCATCACTTAAGATAACTAGACTCAATTTTTTAGATTCCGACATCTCTCTTGCTAGTTTTAAAGCAGGCATAATAGAGCTACCTTTTGTTATGATTAACTTTTCATCGAGTGCATTAAAGAGATGTTCAAGTATCTCGGTATCTTCTGTTAAAGGAGATAACACTATAGCATTTGTTGTAAACCCAATAATGCCAAATCTACTTTTTTGCTCACTCTTAATCAAACTTTTTAAAATATTTTGAGCCTTCTTTAATCTTGATGGTTCTATATCTCTTGCATGCATAGAATAAGAAAGATCGATAGCGATAACAACATCACTTAAAACTTGTTCACTCTTTATAGGCTCTTGAGGTATGATTGGACGAGCTAAAGCTAAAACAATAAAGACAAATGTCACTATATAGCCAAAGGAAACTATACTTAAATCTCTAAAATCTTTTTTGATAAATCCAGCAACTAAAAAGAGAAGTAACCAGAAATACTCAGGAGCTACAAAACTCATTTTTTAATCTCCCTATAGAGTAAAAAAAGTAATAATCCTGTAGCAAAAAGTAAAAATATCTGATAAAAATACTCTTTTAAAACATACTCTCTACTTTTAATCTTAGAAGACTCTAGTTTGTCAATCTCACTATATACTTTTTTCAACTCTTTTGCAGAAGTTGCTCTAAAAAATTCACCATCGCTTTTCTTTGCTATAGTCTCCAGCAGAGCCTCATCTGCCTCACCTTTGTTGCCTATGGCTATAGTATATATTTTTATACCGTTTTCTACCGCTAAGGAGAGAGCATCCCTAGGTGATATTGTGCCGCTGTTATGCTCCCCATCACTAAGAAGTATGATAATTTTTGTCTTTGCATGTGAGTGCTTAAAAGCTCTAACGCTCTGTACTATAGCCTCACCTATAGCTGTATTTTGTCCAGCCATACCTTGAGTTAAATACTCAAGCATCTTTGTAACTATCTCTTTTTCATAGGTTATAGGCGAAGCTATAAAAGCAAAGTCCCCATACAACACTATGCCGATATTATCATTGAGCCTTTTTTGTATAAACTCACTAACTATAATTTTTGTTATCTCAAACCTTGAGAGTCTTTTACCCTCACTCAACTCATCTTCAAAATCAAAGCCCGATGAGTTCATAGACCCACTAGCATCGATAGAGATAACTATATCTTTTCCAAATCTATTTAATGGACTGAGCTTATCTACAATGACTGGTGACGCTAGGGAGATGCACAAAAGTATAAATATAAGAATTTTTACTATCCACTCCAACTTAAAAAAGCTCTTCTTGGCGACTAAAAATTGAAGATGCACAAAATATTTTGGTTTCATATACTCTCTACATCTATATAAGCAATAGATAATAGGTATCAATAAAAAAATAAAAAATGGATATTCAAAACTATAATAATTCATTATATATATTTTAGCAAAAAAAATTGATTTTACGAATAATTGTGACAAGCAATAAAGTATTTTATAATTAACTGTGGATTATCTTGACATAAAAATACAATTTGTCTATAATTCCCGTCCACAAACATTGTGTTTGAAGGAAGTCTTGTTAGCTCAGTTGGTAGAGCACGTCACTTTTAATGATGTGGCCGTAGGTTCAAATCCTACACAGGACACCATTGATTTGTACGCAAAACGAGCAAAAGCCCGTTTTACTACACTAACGCTTGGTTTTACTCAGCGTAAGGCTCATCGAACTAGTTCGATTGGAAATCTACTACTATCATACTAAAAGTGGCCCCGTCGTCTAGCGGTTAGGATCCATGGTTTTCATCCATGTTACAGGAGTTCAATTCTCCTCGGGGTCACCACTC
>JAYEGN010000114.1:0-2717 GCA_034659115.1 Campylobacterota bacterium | reverse complement strand
GCGATAGAGGAGAGCTAGAGATTACAACTCTAAATCAAGACTACTTAAATGAGAAAAGACTTAAAGTTGAACTTATGGGTAGAGGCTATGCTTGGTTAGATACAGGTACTCATGAATCTTTACTAGAAGCTTCAAACTTCATACAGACTATTGAAAATCGACAAGGTCTTAAGGTGGCATGTATAGAAGAGATTGCTCATGAGATGGGGTATATAAGTGCAGAAGAGTTACTAAAACTAGCTCAACCATTAAAGAAAAACCAATATGGACAGTATCTGATTTCTAGAGCAAGTAATGGCTAAACTTGATAGAGCAAAAGAGTATATAGGATTTCTTAAGGCTATATTTGTAATTATAATCGCTATTGATTCATCATTAATTTCATGGTTATTTAAAAATTCAAGTTTAAATTTTAACTCTACATTAGTTATAATAGGGATAAGTATCTCTTCTATTGTAATTTTAGTATTGTTTAAATATATATTAAAAAAGATAGAAGAGCTAGAGGAGATAGAGTAATGGAAGCTTTAATAATTGGACTCTCAATAGGTCTAGCTACTATGATTTATATTGTTTATACACTTGTAAACTATGATAAAAAGGTGAAACATTAATGAATTTTATAAGAACAGAGATACCAGATGTAGTTATATGTGAACCAACAGTTCATGGTGATGATAGAGGTTACTTCGTAGAGACATTCAGAGAAGATAAACTCGAAGAGTTTTTAGGATATAAAATAAACTTTACTCAAGATAATGAGTCTAAAAGCTCAAAAGGTGTTTTAAGAGGTCTTCACTACCAACTAGCTCCTGCCGCTCAAACTAAACTTGTTCGTGTTATACAAGGAAGTGTTTTAGATGTAGCTGTAGATATAAGGAAGGGAAGTCCTACCTTTGGTAAACATGTAGCAGTTGAGTTAAACTCTGAAAACAAAATACAGCTTTTAGTGCCTCGTGGATTTGCTCATGCATTTGTTGTACTTGAAGATAATACAGTATTTGCTTATAAAGTAGATAACTACTACTCTCCTGAGAATGATAGAGGGATTCTTTTTAGTGATGAGGCTTTAAATATTGACTGGATAGTGAAAAATGAAGAGTTAAATTTGTCGGCTAAAGATAAAGTTCAACCTAAACTAGCAGATACTCAAGATATATTTAAGTATGAGGTAGATTACTATAATGATTAATATTTTAGTAACTGGTTCCAATGGACAGCTTGGAAGTGAGATAAAAGAGTTAGTTGAAAAGATCCCCAGTCAAGCTGAGGATGACAGAAGTCATTTCTTTTTTACCGATAGGGGTAGTTTAGATATTTCAAGTGAAGAAGATATCAAAAACTTTATCCAAACAAATAATATAAACACTATCATAAACTGTGCAGCATATACAGCTGTAGATAAGGCAGAAGAAGATGAAGTAAATGCAGATCTTATAAACCATCTAGCAGTAAAAAAATTAGCTCAGATAGCAAAAGAGAAGAATATAGAGCTAATCCATGTAAGTACTGACTATGTATTTGATGGAACCTCTCATAGACCCTATGTTGAAAATGATGCAACTAGCCCCAATAGTGTTTATGGAAAAACTAAACTAGATGGTGAAAATGCTATGATTACAATTAATCCAAGTAATTCACTTATTATTAGAACATCATGGGTTTATAGTAGCTTTGGCAATAACTTTGTAAAAACAATGTTGCGTTTAGGTAAAGAGAGAGACTCTTTAGGGGTGATCTTTGATCAAGTAGGAACTCCTACTTACGCAAGAGATTTAGCAAAAGCAATACTTGATATACTTCCAAATATTAAAAATGAAAAAGTAGAGATATACAACTACTCTAATGAAGGGGTACTCTCTTGGTATGATTTTGCTAAAGAGATTATGAAAATGGCTAAATTGGATTGTCAGATAAATCCTATAGAAACTAAAGAATATCCAACACCAGCAACTAGACCACACTACTCTTTACTAAATAAATCAAAGATAAAAGAAGAGTTTGATATAATCATTCCATATTGGAAAGATTCTTTAGATGAGTGTTTAGTAAGAATAGGAGAAAGAAAATGACAAAAGAAATAATTCTTAGCTTTCTAAATCACAATCGTACTTTTATAAAAGAAAAATTTGGTGTTACAAAAATAGGACTTTTTGGAAGTTATGCGAGAGGTGAAGCGAATATATCAAGTGATATAGATATTGCCGTAGAAATTGAGAGTAAAAATAGCTTTAGAAGCTTTTTTTCGCTTTTACATTTTCTTGAAGATGGGCTAAAATCTAAAGTTGATTTAGGGATTGAGAACTCTATGAAACCTATTGCAAAAAAAACAATACTCAAAGATATAATCTATGTCTAAACGCGACTCTCTTCTATACATTGAAGATATTGAAGAGTCGATTGAGGCTATAAATGATTATATAAAAGAGATGAGTTATGAAGAGTTTTTCAATGATAGAAAAACATATTCAGCAACCATCAGAGAGTTTATCGTAATTGGGGAAGCAATATCTAAAATCATCTCTGTACTAGAGGAGATACACCCTGCTTACCCTTGGCGAATTTTAAAAGATTTTAGAAACTTTATAGTACACGAATATTTCGGTGTAAATCCTCAGATAGTGTTTGATGCTGCTACTTTGGAACTTGAAGAGTTATATATAATTATCATGAAAATTAAAGAAGAGATTAATGAATAAAAAAAATATACTACTAAC
>JAYEGN010000113.1:0-13226 GCA_034659115.1 Campylobacterota bacterium | reverse complement strand
TAGCTGCAACGGCTACTCTTGAGGCTAGTCAAGTAAAAACAAAAAAGAAAACTGCAGATAAAGCCCCATTGCCTAAAAAAATAGACACTAGAGTTGTTATTGTTGGCGGTGGTTGGTCTGGACTCTCAGTTGCTAAAAATATTAAAATGTTATCAAATGAGATTGATGTTGTACTAGTTGAACAAAAAGAGCAGTTTCTCTCTTGTCCTATGAGTAATCTTTGGCTTGTAGATAAGGTTAGTCTTGAGTATCTAACTCATGATTACTTAGAAGCAGCAAGAGAGAATAACTACAGATTTTTTCATGCAACTGCCACAGGGATAGATAAGAGAAATAATATTTTGCATACAAGCAGGGGCGATATAGATTATGACTATATCGTATTTGCTCCTGGTATTGATTATGATTATTCACATATAACGGGTGGTGACTTATCCTTAGAAGAGAGATTAAGACAAGAATACCCAGCTGCTTTTAAACCAGGAAGTGAGCATCTCACGCTTAAAAACAAAATACATAACTTTAAAAGTGGAAACTTCATAATGACAGTACCCAAGGGTAATTATAGATGTTTACCTGCGCCTTATGAGAGAGCTTGTTTAGTTGCTAATTATTTCAAGTCTAAAAAACTTAAAGCAAAGGTTATCTTACTTGATGAAAACAACGATATAACAATTAAGGAGCATGGTTTTCATTCAGCTTTCCAAACACTTTACTCAGATTATTTAGATTATCATCCAAACTCTAAAATAGAGAGTATAGATTTAGATGAAAAATATATAGAGACAGAGTTTGAAGAGTTTTATTTTGATGATGCATCATTTTATCCACCAGTTCGAGGTGCAAATATATTAGAAAAAGTCAATATTGCTAAGGATACTGTTTTTAATAGACTTGAAGGGAATATAGACGGCTTAACATATAAAGTTATAGGTGAAGAAAATATCTTTATCTCCGGAGATGCAAGACCTATGGGCTTCTCTAAATCTGGAAATACCGCAAGTACAGAGGGATTATATGTTGCTAAGTCAGTTATTAATACAATAAATAAAAATTCAACAATACCGTGGGAGTCACCTACAACCTTATGCTTTTCAGCAGTATCAATCGATCCGGAGAGAGCTATATTTGTAAACTCACAATATGCATATGATAAAAAGAAAAAAACTTTTGGTTTTGCAACTCCTAAAATGAGTGAGGTTTGGAGGGGTCAAGAGGGATTAACAAATGCAAAAGCCCAGTATGATTGGGCAGATGCCTTATATAGATATATGTTTAAATAAACACTGTTACAAAGAGACCGTTCAGAGTTTTATGTCAGTAACCGATAGTCACTAAAACTATATCATAGCTCAACAACTTAGTTTGAAACTTAAAGAAAGTTCCAAAACCTACTTTGTGAGATGGTAACTAATTTAGATTGTAAGGCTATAAAGAAAAATACATTTTAAATTTTTTTACATTGATTCCTGTAATTAAACTATAAAGTTTATATGACAAGTCATTGACTTTGTGAGTTGCTTTGAAATAAACAGACATAAAGATGTCATATATGTAAATTATGACTTAATTAAAAAAACGGGAGAGTGTAAAATAAACTGTGTAAACCTTAAAAAGTAGATTCATTTGATAAACTAATCAAGTGAATTATTTTAAGGATTTACACATGAGTTTAATAAACCACGAAGAGTTAAAAAAACAATTGGCATCAGGAGAAATCGAGAGTGTAAAATAAACTGTGTAAACCTTAAAAAGTAGATTCATTTGATAAACTAATCAAGTGAATTATTTTAAGGATTTACATATGAGTTTAATAAACCACGAAGAATTAAAAAAACAATTGGCATCAGGAGAAATCACTTCTCTAGATGATATTACAAATGAGTTTAAAAATATACTCAAAGAGGTCATACAAACTGCATCACAAGAAGAACTAACTTCTCATTTTTATGCGAGAGAACACTCTATCTTCTAGTACATTTGTTGTATTTATAATGAGTAGGGTTATTTTTCATTAAACCTATTAAACATATATTTCGCCATTTTATCAGCTGAGTATATCATGCCTTTTTTTAAAATCTCACCTCGATTATGTTCCATAATTATATGCCCTTGGTCTTTTTCTATTTCAATTAAAGTATCTCTAATTTCATCTTCAGTTTGACCAATCATAGATGGGGTAAGCTTTTCAGTGTTTCCAGAACCATCACTACTGTGACACTCGATACACATTTTATTATATATTTCATCCATTGTAAATTTGTCTTTTGCATTTAAACTTAATGAACTTAATAAAAAGCATATAAGTAAAATATTAGTTTTTATTTTCATTGTATTCTCCGTTTATTTATTTTTAAATTTATATTATATAAGTTTCCTTATAAGACGGCAAGAGTATTGCTTTGATACACCTAACAAACAGAAGGAGAAGGAGAATGAATGAAAAAAAATCTCTCTTGTCGCCCTATAAGAAAACTACTATATAAATATTTTTATCATAAAAGGTCTTTTAATAGACCTTTTATGATTACTTATATTTTGCAATAAGCTATATATCCTAATATTAAAAGATATATTGGGCAGTAATCGTAATAACTTTATTCTTACCTTGGTCAGTCTGGCCACCAATAAGTTGAGTACCATCCCAATAACCATCAGTCATCTCAGTTTTGTCAAAATTAACATAATGAATAGAATATTTCTCTTTCATTTTATTACGATACCAGTTCAGACCGATACTAGATACAGTTTGACTACCTGCTGTTCCATTACCATACCCTTTTGCATTTTTAAAATGAGAACCATCATCTAAATCCGCTTTACTCCATAAAAGTGCCGGTTCAATAAACTGACCATCACCCATATCAATATTATATCCGACTCTTAATGTCTGAATTATATCTTTAGTATCTTTTCCAAGTGGGTTTATAGCGGGATCAGCTATTGGCTTATCTCTTTTAAGTGCATCCCACTCATAAGAGAGATTAAAGTTTCCATAGTTAGATAAAATGTCTACACTTGCCATGCTATTACTGTCAAACTTATCTGTTTGTCCCTGGTATGTATAGTTCAGACCGATTGTAGTACCATTACGCTTACCAAAGTAGTTAGTAGTATAACCAAGTTTGTACTTTTTCATCTCCGCATCGCCAAAAGTATATGCAACACGTCCAGCTGCCATCCAAGAGGATTCATTTGAAGCTGAAGTTCTGTTAGTACCAGCACCGGCTACCATCGCTGCACCTGTAACAGCATTATGATTAGGATTAAATATACCAAAGTTATAATTTAACTTTTTATCAAGAGTCAAACCACCGATATTAACACCAACTTCACGACCTGGTCCACGACCTACAATATGCTTACGCACATAGAAGTTTGAAAGACCTTTTTCATAAGAGTTAATCGTAAAACCTGATGTAATAGACTCTTTACCAACCTGTGGTCTTAAATAACCCATTGTTACATTAGCAAGCTCTTTATCAAACTTATAAGTAAAATAAGCATCCCAAATATAAAAATCTTTATTTGCATTTGTATCATCATGAGGTGTACCCATTAGTATGTTGTTACCATTTTTACCAAGATTATCATATGCAAACCAAACTTTATAGCTTATCTGGTCAGAGTATTTACCTTTAACACCTAGTCTACCACGGCGAATATAAAGATCTGAGCTGTCTGCATACGCATTGTTGCTATCACTAATAGTGCTCATACCCCAAACTTGTACCATACCGAAGAGTTCCAGAGAACTTTTGCCATACTCAAATTTAGGCCCCGCATATGCTGAAGTAACTAGCATTGATGCGACAACCGTAGAGAGCAATAATTTACTTAATTTCATTATTTTATCCTTCTGTTGTTTTATTCATTTTTTAAAAGTTAAAACTTCTGTTATTTACCTGTAACATAAGGTAAATCAGCAGGTTTTTTAAACTTTTTCTTTGTCATCTCATCGATAATCATTGTATTTGTTCCATACAGTGTACCACTAGCATTATAACCAAGGACCTTCATCCATGATGAAACAGTAATTGAAGCATGACCTGTCCAGCAGTACTGTGCAATTGGTCTATTTGCTGGATAGTTCTCCAATTTACCTTTACCCTTCTTCGGTGCAATTGTTGGCCAGTTGAACTGCTGTGCACCTTTAATAAGCCCGTATTTACCATACGATTTTGCTGTACCCTGATTAACGATATAAACCTTTTCCGGGTTGTTTAAAAGTTCTTTAGAAGTCCAGCCATGATATCCTGCTTTTAGGAATGCATCAACTCGTGCCGCTAAAATATCTTTACCGTTTTTCTTGCCTGTATTAAGTACTGGTGGTGCATATTTTTTTGGCTTTGAAGCTTTAGCTTTTGTCCAGTTTTTATGCTTAACAGCAAAGTTAGACTGTTTATCACTCCAGATGTTGAATTTATTATTCCATCCACTCATACCGAATTTTAAAACTTTTGTTGTTGGATAACCACTAAGACGAAGTGCAACCGCTGCTGCTGCTGCATCCTGACCATCATGTGATACAACTAGAATATTGTCTTTAGCCTTGATGCTACGAGCTGTTTTTAATATATTTTTAAATGATGTACTAATCGCTCCTGGAATATGTCCATCCTCGAAGTCAGATACACCATTCTTAGGTGCTATATCTCCTTGACGAATATCAAGTACTGTATAATCAGTGATATTTTCTGCTAGGATAGCAGCATGGGGAATCCATGTCTTTCTATCCATAATATTGTGCATGTCCATCTTGTTTTTAACCATATACTTAGTCAATATACTAAACTCATCACTACTAGATGCTTTCGCATTAGTGTCAGAAGCGACACAACCTGTTAAAAGTGTAGCAGCAATTAACGCTAAACCAGTTTTCTTTTGTATATTTTTTAACATTTCTTGCTCCTTATTATTTTTTCAACAACGCTTCTACTTCATTAGCCATATTAAATCTTTCGATTTTAAAATTCTGACCTGCCCAGCCAGATTTACCCATCCAGTTATTATCCATTTTACCTTTTACTGTATTGGCTTTACCATATTTCGCTGACCATGCTTTCATACCGCCATTTAATACATGTACATCATATCCAAGTAGTGCTAGTGGTACTGCTGCTGATGCTGCAAGTATTCCATTTTGACTAACAAGAACAATTTTGTATCCTTTTTGAGGTTTTGGCATTAACTGCACACCATCTCTAGAAAGTAGCTTATTTAACGGCACTTGATATGCAGTCTGAAGACGTCCTTCTTCAAAAAATGATTTATAACGAAGGTCAATCACTTTAACTTTTTCTTTCTTGCTAAACCATTGTTTTAATACTGCAGGCTCTAACAACCATGAAACTGGATTGTTTTTCCCTTTAAATAGTTTTTGCATTGGTTTATAAGTAATATTGTGGTTAATAATAGGTAAACCTTTTTTATCCCAAACTGGCTGTCCCTCTTTGTACCAGTAAACATTTTTATGACCTAGCTTAGCAGCTACATCTGCCAACTTATATGATTTCCAGCAGTTTACACCCATACAGTAAAATGCGATAGGCTTATTTTTATCTTTTGGTAAAACTGAGTAATCCCAACTATCTGCTTCAGGATCATAGTTTTTATTCTTTTTTGACCATTCTGTAAAAGGAACAGATACCGCAAAAGGAACATGTCCTTCAAACTCATACTCAGCATAGTGCCATCTAATATCGTAGACAATACCGCCATTGTGATGTATATCAATCAAGTCCTGAGGAGTAGCAATGCTAACACCTTTTGGTGGATCTTTTGGTGTCGGCACTTTAGCTGCCATAACTGATGTTGACATAAGTGCCAACAAAATACCTGTAACTGTAACTAAACTTAACTTTTTCATTGTTTAACTCCTTAAAATGTAAAGTTAAGGAAATTTTATAATAACAACAAATTTATCTGTAGTTGATTAATGTCAATTGATTTATAGTTTATGTCGAGTGGATAATGTTAGATTTAATAATTGAATAGCATTGATGGGAAAGAGTAAATTGCTTAAAATATTACATCTTAGTCAAAGAGATTAAATCTATGATCTAAGATGTAAAATTACTGATACGAGAATATTATTTCATCAATTTTTTATACCAGATGCCATGATGATTTTTTACATACTCTTCATCCATATCACCTGTTTTAAACATAGCTTTGTATGCTTCTTTATTTGCAGGATGTGTAGCAAAATAGATATGAAAAATCAGTGTACACGCTAATACTATAAAACTTATAGCGTGAGTTCCACGAGCTAATACAGCCATATCATCACTAATTAAATCACGGAAAATTAAAGCATATCCGGAGATAACTAGCAGTGCCATAGCTATAACCATAGCCCAAGCACTTGCTTTTTGACCAATATTCATTTTACCAAACTCTGCGTGTTCTAAATCAATATAGTTTTTCTTCATTTGAATCACACCGTCGATTACAGCATCTTTACCCCATTTATCTGGCCAAATACTCAATCTTCTAACTTTAGCCAACATGGCAATAGTAAAAGGGATCATAAAAAGTGTTAATAAAAATCCACTAGCCCAGTGAACTAAACGTAAAAAAGATATTCCTGAAGCAAGAATTCGTTCATCTTGCATATCACCAGAAAACCAGTTAATAGGATATCCAACACCATAAGCAATAAAACTAAATGAGTCCGACAAAATAGGCAGACCACTAATTGTTAAAAATACTACAAAATGGATCATATGTTTATGAAAAGCCATCTCTAATGAGCTATAAGCTACTATTCTTTTACTCATCTCCTTCCTCCTTTTCTTGGGCTATTTTTTTCTTTCGTTTATCTAGCCAGTATATAAAATGTGCCGTTGTACCGGCAAATGCTGCAGCTGCAAATGCTGCTCCACCTATTTTTGTAACCTCGCGTAAGTCCATTACAGTTTTTCTTGGATCTGTGTCTTTGTGATAATCTGCTAGATCTTCTTCATCAACGATTGTAATCCATTTTAATCTACCAACATAACTATTAACACTATCTGCACCATAAACTATGTAGTTTTTCCCTGTTATTTTACTGTATAGAGCTGCTCTTTTTTTAGCTTCGGCTATAACATCTTCAGAGTAACCGGAGAACATCGCCTCTGTGGGACAAGCCTCTACACAACTCTGTTTAAGGCCATTTTCAACTCTGTCATAGCAGCCATTACATTTAAATGCCTTTCCTGTCTCTTTACTATAAACCGGAACATCATAAGGACAGGCATCCCCACAACTTTGACATGCAACACATATATCATTATTTATGACTACTTCTCCACCAGCTCTTGTTGTAATTGCCCCTGTTGGACAAATCTCCTGACATGGTGCATTTTCACAATGATTACAGTGATGAAATTCTGTTACCATTTTTGCATTTGGGTAACTACCTACTTCTCTTCTTCTGGGAGTAAGATAGTTTAAATGTTCCATTTTTGATTGAACACTCTTTTCCATTCCAATACCATCTTCTCTTTGTATGCGAAGACGATTTTCGACTGAACAATTAACCATACAAGCAAAACATAAAATACATGCTTGAGTGTCATAACATTTCATCTGTTCTCTCATTATATTTTCCTTATGTTAACAATAAAATCTTGACTTGGTTGTCCCGTAGTTAGCGGAAGAAAATCAAGAGATGTAATGTGATTAGGATTAAAACCAATTTTATTTTGGTTTCGCCCTTTATTAGCTACATCCTTAAAGAAACCAGCTCCAAAACCGAAATAACTAAACATCGCGTCTGGATGCACTGTTTCACTTAATACAATTCTTGCTCTAACGACTAGAACAGGTAAATCAATATTGAAAATTTCAATAATTTCATCTGTTTTAAAACCTAGTTCAGTACCTCTTTTTTTATTAATGAAAACAGCATCTGCATTTGTTTCATCATGTAAATCTTGAAGAAGAGTATTATTTTTTGTTTGTTGACCCGTAAATGTTCCAAGTGGATGAAAACCTGTTATCGGTATAAACTCATTATTAGATAGAGTTTTTCTTTTTTCATTCCATAGAGCTTTTATATAAACAGGCTTTGGTGAAACGTGAATTGCATCGCTATTATCCATATCTATTAGCTCATTATATTTATGTGCTAAATAAGTTGGATAAACTTCAATTTTACCAGATTCTGTTCCTCCATCTCTAACCTCATAGCGCTTCTCTCCTGTCCACACTGTGCCTTCTATCATTGTCTCTAAAGATGGTATGCTTTCCTTTTCTTTTTTACTTATTCCTCTTAGGTGAGCATATTGTGCTTTCCATATTGCTTCCATACCTTCACTTTCGTAACTTCCAAAATGTTTCTGATAAACATCTTTTTCTAAAACCCTTTTTGCTAATTGACTAATAATCCAATAGCCGTCTTTTGATTCATAAAGTGGTTCTACAGCTTTACGGTTAAGTGCAAGTGTTGGAATTGGTGTTTTATAGCTTGTACGGAATGCTTCATCTCGCTCCATAAATGTACAATCAGGAAGTACAACATCAGCATACATAACAGTCTCATTATAAAATGGTGAGATAGTTACTATCATCTCTAATTTTTCTAAAGCTTTAATAACATCAGGTGATCCGGTTGAACCACCAACAACATTTTGTCCAGATATAACTGCCATTCTTTGTTTATACGGTTTTTCATTTAAAATAGATCTTACCCATGTTCTTCTATAGTATTTATTACTCATTAAAGCTGAATCAGGCATATTATCTATATACCATTGTGAAATAGATATATCTTTTGGTTTTGGAGCTTTTATAAACTTACCTGTTTTTATTTTTCTACCAAGGATAACTCCACCTTTAACACCAAATGCTCCTAGAAGTACATTGATTTGAGTTAGTACAAGTTTTTCTCTAAAACTTGATGCATATCGCTCCGAACGATACCCTCTATCTATGAAACATTCTGGTTTTGCTGCATTTAATTTTCCTGCTACTTCAATAATAGAGTCTGCTGGTATTGTTGTCTGCTCCTCGGCCCATTCAGGTGTATATTGTTCAACCTCGTCTTTCATTATTTGTAAGGCTGTTTTACACTTAATAATTTTTCCATCAACTTCTACATCATATGTACCAAATAGGTGAGAATTTTCCACTTCAGATTTAAAAGCAAATCCATTATCAGTTGCTACTAAATAGTCAACAATCTCTTTTTCTTTGCCTTTTACTTCTTTTTTGATTTTTTGTGTTTTTACTTGTACACCAGTTTCTAAGTCTACCAACATATCAGAATTTGTATGCTTTTTTAAATATGAATAATCATAAAATTTGTTTTTAAAAATCTCATGCATTAAACCTAATAAAAATGCTAAATCAGTCCCTGGTCTTATCGGTAGCCAATCGGTATCACTTTCACCTGCTTCTGAAGGTTTTCTAGGGTCAACAACTGTTAGTTGCATACCATTTCTTTTTCCTCTACCAAACATATTACCCCATGCATGAGCTACAAGCCCACCACCTGGATTTCTTTGCATTAAAATACCATATTTAGCATTTTCGTAATCAGAAGTAATCGCTGATGTTCCTTGTGTAGGAATTCCACTAGCAAGCTTACCACCAATAACTGCTGATAAACCAACTGTTAATCCATTAGCAAAACAGGCATCTCCGTAACCGACAATGTTTGGCGTACCATAGAGTTTAAAAAACTCTTTATCCATTAGAGGAGCACTATTAAATCTAGGCAGAAAAGCAACAGATTTTTCATCATTTTCATCTTTTAAAGATTTCATTTTATCTGCTACCATATTTAAAGCTTCTTCCCAAGATGCTTCTCTAAACTTACCATCGCCGCGCTTACCAACTCTAATTAATGGTGTTTTTATTCTATCAGGATCATAAAGTGCTCCCATAGCAGCTCTACCTCTACCACATATAGCAGCATATGGAGTATCAGTATTAGCTTCTACTCTGACAAGCCTGTCATCACTAACTGTTCCAACCATTGGGCAAAATTGTGCACACATCCTGCACAGCATCGAAACTTTCTTTTCTATCCCATAATCTGCTTGAGTGACGTTTGTGGCTTGAGCATCAGATTTTACCAATATTGCTCCGCCAATCACAGCACTTGCACCACCTTTGAGAAATTCTCTTCTTGTGTAATTCAAATTTTATCTCCTATTTAGAAAATGATATTATGTATTTTAGAAGAAACAGAAATTTTTTTGTATATGATTTGTGTTTATTAAATAATGGTTGATGTCAAATTAATCTGATGTACTTTAATAATAGATTAAGTCTAGTACACAAAATATCAAGATAATAAATCTTTCTTAAATATAAAAATATGAATGAACATATAAATAGTATGAGTGAACATATAAGTACTACTATTTAATCTTTAATTATTTTAATATAGTAAAATCTTTATTTTTGACTAGTTTCATTATTTAAGTTAATCTTATTTATTGTTGTGTCATTATTTAGGAAAATATTCAAAAAAAGTTTATTATGGATTTACAAAGAGCCCAGCATGAAATAAAAAATCGTACCATTCATTATATAGTTGCAGTTATAATGATTTTTGGGATGATTAACATTGTTTTTATATATTTTGAACAGAAACAGTCTGTACAGGATAGTTTAGAAAGAAATATAAATCTGACTAATGTTTTTTTGAATGCAAAAATTAAAAAAGATATTAAGATATTGCGAAGATATAGTCAGAATATCATCAACAATGATGAAATAATGAATGAATTTATTCTTAAAAACAGAGATGCTCTGTATCAAAAATCCTCAAAACCTTTTAATAGACTCAAATTACTAGATGAACATATTAACAATATACACTACTATCTTCCAAACAGTGTCTCTTTTTTACGAATGCATAAACCAGCAGAATTTGGAGATGATTTAAGTAAGTCAAGACCGATTGTCGAAACGGTTAATAGAGAAAAAATAGAAAAGACTGGCTTTGAAGTTGGAAAATTCGGGTTTTATTTACGGGTAACAGCGCCTCTTTATCATGAGAAGAGACATATTGGTGCCTTGGGTCTTGGTCTTAGTCTAATGACGACGCTCGATGACTTGGAGATGATTAATAACGGTATTAATTTTATCTCTTTACCAAATAAAGAAATCAGCTCTAAAAAAATAAAATATTTTTGTAACATAGGAGACCATGTAATCTTTAATACAGGAAAAAATATAATTTTAGCAAGTTCAAAAAAAGATCTTAGTAGATTTACATCGTTTTTTTATAGTGATAAAAATTATGGTCATGAGGTTGTTAGGAAGGGGAGCAAACACTATCTGATTAACTATTCTATAAAAATTAAAAATTTTCAAGATAAAGAGATTGCGACTATAATAAGTGTACAAGATGTAAGTGCCAGTTATAATAACTTCTATAATAAATTGGGCAGAATAATTCTTTTAAGTCTTTTTTCACTGTTGATAATTATTCTTGCAATAAATAGAAGCTTCAATAGATATCTTAATCAAAATCATGAACTAAATAAAAAATATTTTCAAACAAAATTAAAACTACAGACAATAAACTTAAAACTTAATCCACATTTTCTCTTTAATGCACTTAATGTGATTTCAGAACTAATTTATAAAAATAAAGCAGAAGCTGAAAGTAATATACTGAAGCTCTCAAAACTACTCAGAAGTTACCTCAGTAGTGCCGATAAGATAACTATAGAGCAAGAACTTTCACTTACCGAAGATTACTGTTATTTGCAAAACACCAGGTTTAATAATATACACACTATAAGAATTAGAGCCTTGGATAAATCCTTTTTGAATGTTGAGATACCAAAATTTTCCATTCAACTTTTGGTTGAGAATGCATTTAAGCACGGTATTGAAGATAGAAAAGCAATAATTATCAAGATTAAAGTTTATAGGCGTGCTGACAGAGTAATTATCTCTATTTCAAATACAGGTAAGAAGCTCGAAAACCTTACGAAAGGATTTGGTTTGAACAATCTAGAAACGCGTCTCAAAGAGGGGTATAATGGTCGTTTAAATTATTGGCATAGGTGCGGAGTAACAAATTTTACAATAACTGTATATAAGGAAGAGAATGAAATTTTTAGTAATTGATGATGAACAACTAGCAGTTGATAGAATTAAAAGATTGTTAGAAGAGTTACACTATACAAATATTACAACAACTGTTTCAGCGAAGGAGGGGATAGAGATTTGTAAATATAAATCTTTTGATGTAATTTTCCTTGATATTAATATGCCAGAGAAAAGTGGGCTAGAGGTAGCAAAAGAGATTTTACATATCAACCCCAAATCACATATAGTCTTTACCACAGCTTTTGATGAGTATGCTGTTGATTCATATAAAGTAGGTGCAACTGATTATTTGATGAAGCCTGTCTCAAAAGAAAATATTCAACTCTCACTTAACAGAGTAATGAGATATGTCTCCAGTTCAAAAGAGGAACCGTATCATAATATAACTATATCGGCTAAGTATCATGATAAAGTTGCTTTGCTTAAGGCTAATGAGATATATTATTTTGCTGCTCAACTAAATGACACTATAGCTAAAACAGTAGATGGTGAGTATTTTACTCATAAAAAAATATCAGATTTTGATGCATTGACTCAAAGTAACCAGTTTATTAAAGTTCATCGATCCTATATCGTTAATATAGATAAAATATCATATTTAGAATCTATTGAGCAGGGGAAATATCGCATCTATCTTAAAAATATAGATGAAGTTATATATACGAGCAGAAGCGGTGCACAGAATTTAAGAGAAATCTTTCATGAAATGATGTAGATTATTATTTCAGTAAACTTAAATGCTTAGATTTAAAGTAAAATACTCATATCTAGAAAGTACTTTAATATTCGATATAGTGGGAGATAAAAAAGGTTAATATGGAACAAAAAAGTGACTTTTTGAATTATGGGCATTTTTACGATTATTAATGCAGATAAGTGAGATTTTATTTCAGCTTTGAGAGCCGCTTAAGTAAGTTGTTTTATTAGCTGTAGGGACTAAAGTCCCTAGAACACCAAAGCTACAAAAAAACTGTTATTCAATAGTTGAATCTATAGTTGCTTCAAGTAAATTTTGAGCATCTATTAAAGGCTCAAGTGATTCATCATCTTCTATGTTAGTTGTCATTATCCAGTTATAAACAGATGGATAAGCAAGGTGAGTCTTTTTCTCATCTTTTTTCTTATACATATACATAGTACAAGGTGCTAAAGCTCCAACTTCA
>JAYEGN010000112.1:0-13436 GCA_034659115.1 Campylobacterota bacterium | reverse complement strand
TTTAGCTTAAAGATAATTAAATTTAAGTTAAAGACAAGGTAAATTTAAATTTTTTATCTTTATGCATATTATTACCCAAATAATTCCATAAGAATAAAAAATTTAAACTATCATTGCACTCAAGGCACGCTCATTAAAAATTTACACCACCAATAAGGTGGCTTAAAATTTTTACTAAACATCCCTTAAGCACAAGCATAGATAAATTTTATAAATCCTTATGGAATTATTTGGGTATTATGTTAAAATACGGCACTTTAATACTGGATATTATGATGGATAAATTATTTGGAACAGATGGAGTTAGGGGTGAGGCTGGCTCATTTTTAAGTGCATCTATGGCTATGAGAGTAGCGATGGCGGCAGGAATATATTTTAAAACCCACTCTACAACTAACAGAATTTTAGTTGGTAAAGATACTAGAAGAAGTGGCTATATGATAGAAAATGCTATAGTTAGTGGACTTACTGCTATTGGCTATGATGTTATAGAGATCGGTCCTATGCCTACTCCTGCTATAGCCTATCTAACAGAAAATATGCGATGTGATGCAGGGATTATGATTAGTGCTTCTCATAACTCTTTTGAAGATAATGGGATTAAGTTTTTTGATTGCCGTGGAGATAAACTTAGTCATGAAGTAGAGCTTGAGATAGAAAAAATTTATGCAGATGATGAGATAATAGAAAATGCTCAGGCTAGAGGTAAAAATATAGGTCAAGCAAAAAGAATTGATGATGTTATTGGACGCTATATAGTTGCTATTAAAAACTCTTTTCCTATAGATATGACACTTAAGGGGATGAGAATTGTATTGGATACTGCTAATGGAGCGGGATACAAAGTTGGTCCAACTGTATTTGAAGAGCTTGGCGCAGATGTTATTGTGATTAATGATAAACCTGATGGGTATAATATCAATGAGGGCTGTGGAGCACTATATACAAAAGAGTTGCAAGAGAGCGTTATAAAATATAGGGCAGATTTAGGGATAGCTCTTGATGGAGATGCTGATAGAGTTGTTGTTGTGGATGAAGAGGGAGAGATTATAGATGGAGACCATCTTTTAGGTGCCTTAGGTTCGCATCTAAATGATAGAACCGCCTTAAAAGGTGGTGGAATTGTTTCAACAGTGATGAGCAATCAAGGTTTAGAAGACTTTATAAATTCTAAAGGTCTTAATCTATTTCGTTCAGATGTTGGTGATAAAAATGTTTTAGAGATTATGAAAAAAGAGGGTATCAACTTTGGTGGTGAGCAAAGTGGACATGTGATTATAAGTGATTTTGCAAAAACTGGAGATGGGCTTGTGAGTGCATTACAAACTTTAGCCTTGTTGATTGAAACAAAAAACAGAGCATCTGAGGTACTTCGTCCCTTTAAATTATATCCTCAAAAACTAGTAAACATAAACATAAAGAGTAAGTTGCCACTAGATAAGATAGATGGACTTGATGCGAAACTTAAAGAGTTGGATGAAAAAAATATTCGACATCTTATAAGATATTCTGGAACTGAAAATAAGTTAAGAGTTCTTCTTGAGTGTAAAGATGATAAAAAAATGAATATAAATATGGATGAATTGATTGAGTTTTTTCAAAAAGTGTTAAATGCATAGGAGTATGCTTCGCTTACATGTGATACTTTTTTTTACTTTAGCAGGTGTCTTTATAATTGATCAAAATATTAAGATGCTTTTTGTTGATGGGTTTCGCTACTACACAGAATGTATAGATTTGATATTGGTTTATAACAGAGGTGTCGCTTTTTCTATGCTTTCATTTTTAGATGAATGGTTAAAGTATATACAGTTACTGATAGTCAGTGGAGTTTTTATCTATATCATAAGTTTAAAAAAGATATGTTTTGCATTTCCCTCAGGATTACTTCTGGGTGGGGCTCTTTCAAATATCTACGATAGATTTATTCATGAGGGCGTTGTAGATATGGTCTACTGGCATTGCGGATTTGATTTTGCAGTATTTAATTTTGCTGATGTGATGATAGATGTAGCGGTTGTGTGGTTTTTATTGTTAAATTTTAAGCCAAAATTTTGTAAAAGCTAATTAAAAGCAGATATTAGATAAAATTGCCAAAATAATAGTATAGATAAAAAAGGAAATCGATGGAAATCAAATCAAATAAAATAGATGGTGCAAATGCTGAGATTGAAGCAACAATTTTAACAGAAGTTATAAATGCAAATCTAGAAAAATTAGCTAAAGAGTTAGCAAAAACAGCAAGTGTTCAAGGTTTTCGTAAGGGTAAAGTGCCTGTTTCAGTAGTGAAGAAACAGTATGGTGAAAAATTGGTTCAAGATGCTGAAGCTGAAGCTCTTCGTGAAGTGCTTAGTAAAGGTTTAGAAAACTTAGGTATCTCCAATGAAGAACTTATTGGTGAACCAAATATCTCTAAATTTGATAAAAGTGATGACAAAATAGATGTAACTGTTAAAGTTGCGATGAGACCAGCTATTGAGCTTGGTGATTACTCTTCGATGGTTCAAGAGTTTGATAAGCCTGTAGTAAGTGATGAAGAGATTGATGAAAGAATTAAAAGTTTAGCAGAATCTCAGGCACCATTAATAGATATTCCAAGAAATCGTCAAATGAAAAATGGTGATACCGCTGTTATAGATTTTGAAGGCTCTGTAGATGGTGAGATATTTGATGGTGGATCAGCTGAAAACTTTGAACTTCTTTTAGGCTCAGGTCAATTTATCCCTGGTTTTGAAGAAAAACTTGTAGGCGTAAAAAGAGATGAAGAAGTCGTAATAGATGTAACATTTCCTGAAAATTATGGTGGAAAAGAGTTAGCTGGCAAGCCTGCTCAATTTAAAGTAAAAGTTAATGGCATAAAAATAAAAGATGAAGTTGTTATTGATGATGAGTTGGCTAAAAAAATGTTACCAGGTGATGATAATGCTAACCTAGAAGAACTTAAAAGACATGTAAAAGCCCAAATAGAAAGTGAAAAGCTTGGTAAGCTTTATAGCGAGGAGTTAAAGCCAGCTCTATTGGAAACTTTTGTTGAAGGTTTTAAATTTGATTTACCAGAGTTTGTTGTTGATCAAGAGATAGATATGGCACTTAACAAATCAGCACAAAATATGAATGAAGATGAGATTAAAGAGCTTCGTGAAAACTTAGATAAGCTAACTGAGCTTCGTGAAACATTCCGTGAAGATGCTCAAAGAAGTGTAAGAGCTACATTTATTATCGATGCATTAGCAGCGGCAGAAAATATTAAAATCCAAGAGCAAGAAGTTATGCAAACCATTTATTATGAAGCGATGCAGATGGGTCAAGAGCCTAAAAAAGCTTATGAGCAGTATAAAGATTCTGGGTATCTTCCAGCAATTCAGATGTCAATGGTAGAAGATAGAGTACTTAGCCAGCTTCTTAACTCAAAGATAAAAGAGATATAGGTCAATGAGCTATATACCCTATGTAGTAGAAAAAACAGGTCGTGGTGAACGCTCTTATGATATCTACTCTCGTCTCTTAAAAGATAGAATCATTATGCTAAGTGGAGAAGTTAACGATCAAGTTTCTTCTTCCATTGTTGCACAGATGTTGTTTCTTGAAGCTGAAGATCCAGAAAAAGATATCTATTTTTATATTAACTCTCCAGGTGGTGTTGTTACCGCAGGAATGGCTATATATGATACAATGAACTATATTCGCCCGCATATTACTACTATATGTATAGGTCAAGCAGCATCTATGGGTGCATTTTTACTTTCATCTGGCGAAAAAGGTAAACGATACGCTCTTCCACATGCTCGGATTATGATTCACCAACCATTAGGTGGCACTCAGGGTCAAGCAACAGATATAGAGATTCAAGCTAAAGAGATACTTCGTATGAAAGCTGAACTTAATTCTATCATAGCAAAAAACACTAATCAAACTATAAAACGAATAGAAAAAGATACTGATCGTGATAATTTTATGAGTGCTAAAGAGGCGATGGAATATGGGATGATTGACGAGGTTCTGGTTAAAAACGATAAAGAATAGATGGAGTATAGGGAGATAATATGGCAGGTTCATTAAGAAAGAAAAGTCGTCGTGATATCGGTTCAGTGAAAGATGAACCGTATCCTGTATTAGATTTGGATGAGCCTACTAGTGATCTAGAAATATATTCCAAAGAGGTTTTAAGCGCCCTTATTTCTGATAATTTACCACCCACACCTAATAATTTTTCACTCTATTTTGATAGACTTTTAGAGGATAAGAGTGAAAATCTTCGTAGACAGATATTGTCTATGCTTGAACTTGAAGAAAATAATGATGATGAAAACACCATTGCGCTTGAGCAGAGTTTAAAAAAAGGGTTTGGTTCTGTAAAGAATATTCTAAGTGTCACTGCTAATCTTTATAAAAATATAGCTTTAATGACAAAAATTCTTGAAAAAAGAAAAAAAGAGCTAGAAGAACATATAGATATCAAGAGCGCCACAACTGTTGTTGATTCATTGGGTAGTGATGTTTCTAAGTTAAATGCTATCTTGAAAAAACAAAATTCACATATGAAAACCCTCTATGATGATACTGCTCTCATAGTCAAAAATGTAGAAAATGAAACTATATTTGATAATAGTTTTGGTGTATACAATAAACGCTATCTTATGAGTAGAATAGAAAGAGAGATCGGTTTAATCGCTGAATTTAAACATCAAAGCACTCTGATAATGATAGAGTTATCAAGAGAGTTAAAAGAAAGTGTAGACAATGATAAAATCATTACTTTAATGACTAGAACTATCGCTAGATTATTATTAAAAACTTCAAGAAGAAGCGATATAGTTGCTCACTACGGTAACGGAGTTTTTGCTATGCTTTTAAAACATACAGATATTGATAGTGCTAAAAAAGCGAGTGAAAGACTGTGTCATCTAGTTTCAAACTCTAACTTTTTTATAGCAGATCGTGAGTTGCAGCTTAAAATTTCTATCGGTATTACTGATATTACTACAAAAGCTTCCGTTGAGGAGATAATAGTTAGTTCGATGGATGGTATAGAAAAAGCTTATGCAGATAAGAAAATTGATTTCGCGGTATCGCTTGGAATTAGTTCAGAAAATACAGGAACCTTATAAACATATGAAATTAAGCATTGTAGAATATCCAGATAAAAGGTTAAAGCTAAAGTCACAAAAGGTTGAAAAATTTGATGCTGAGTTGCATAAATTATTGGATGCTATGTATCCAATAATGATGGATACAAATGGCATAGGATTAGCCGCTATACAGGTAGCACATGCAAAGCAAGTTTTGATTCTAAATATCCCGCTAGAAGATGGAGAGCAGCTAAAAGAAAATCTTATTGAGATGATAAACCCTGTTATTACATATAAAGATGGAGAAACTGTTTATCAAGAGGGATGTTTGAGTGTTCCTAGTTTTTATGAGGATATAAAGAGATTTGAGAATATTGTAGTCAACTATCAAGATAGAGATGCCAATACAAAAACCATGCAAGCAGATGGACTCCTCAGTATAGCCATACAACATGAAGTAGATCATCTTGAAGGTATACTTTTTATAGATAAACTTGCATACTCAAGAAGAAAAAAGTTTGAAAAAGAGTATAAAAAGATGCAAAAAGAGAAAAAAAGTTCCAATAGACTCTCTTTATAGATACAAAATATGGCAAATTGTCACATATTGTATCTTTTTCCATAGACTATCCTATACTTGTAAAAAATCATAGGGAGAATCTATGAAAACTGTTAGTTGTGCTACATATGAGGGGATAGATGCCAAGGTGGTACATGTAGAGTCAACTCTAACAAAGGGTTTGCCCTCTTTTAGTATAGTTGGAATAGCTAGTACCTCTATAACAGAGGCTAAAGAGCGAGTTAAATCTGCCCTGCTTAGCAATGATTTTTCCTTTCCTCCTAGGCGTATAACTATAAACCTAGCTCCAAGTGATTTAAAAAAAGAGGGCAGTCAATTTGATCTTAGCATAGCATTAATAATCGCTCTTGATTATGTGAAGAGTGATTTTAGTGAATGGTTTGTATTTGGTGAATTGGGTCTTGATGGCGTAGTCAAAGAAAATACTCAGTTGTATCCTCTTTTGCTTTCTTTGGCAAATCAAAAACTTATGAAAAAAGTCATAGTACCCTTTGAGAGCTTAGATAAAATCTCCAAAATACCAGATGTAGAATTTTACGGTGTTAAAACTCTTAAAGAAGCTATGGAGTTACTCAAAAATCAAGATACAGCAACTCCAAGCGTAACGCAAAGCAAAATCAATCATCCTAGCTATAGTACAGATGATGAGATCTATTATTTTAATGATAGCTATGATGAAGACTTCTCGGATGTAAAAGGGCAAGAGCTAGCAAAAAGAGCTGCTCTTATCTGTGCTGCTGGATTTCACAATATTTTATTTGAAGGTAGTCCAGGATGCGGGAAAAGTATGATTGCACAGAGATTAAGATATATACTGCCACCTCTTAGCAGTGATGAGATTTTAGATGTTGCTAAGTTGGAAGTTTTTGAAGGGTTGGAGCCAAGTTTTAGACCACTTAGAGGCTTTAAAAGCCCTCATCATACTTCAACAAGTGCGAGTGTATTTGGCGGAGGAAGCCATAAGGCGATGATAGGTGAGGTTGGTTTGGCTCATAGAGGAATCTTGTTTTTTGATGAACTCCCCCATTTTTCTAAAAATATATTAGAAGCACTCAGAGAACCACTACAAGATAATAAAATACGCATTTCAAGAGTTAACTCAAAGGTAGAATACCCCGCGAATTTTTTGTTTGTTAGTGCGATGAATCCTTGTCCATGCGGTAACCTTTTAAATGAAAATTTAGAATGCAGATGCAGCGATTTAGAAGTTAGTAGATATAAAAACAGACTCTCTGAGCCTTTTTTAGATCGCATAGATCTAAATGTAGTGATGCAAAATATCTACCCTGATGATAAAGCTAGCATAACTTCAAAACAGATGCATCAAAAAGTTATAGAAGTTCATAAAATAACTAAGAGCAGAGGACAAAATAGTTTTAATGCAAAGCTAAATGATAGCGAGATAGAAAAGTATTGTATCTTAAGTGATGAAGCTAGAGAAGTTTTAGAGATAGCTATTCAAAGATTTACTCTATCGCATAGAAGTATAAAAAAGATTCAAAAGGTTGGAAGGACTATAGCAGATTTAGACAATCAAAAAGTGATACAAAAACAACATATTTTGGAAGCTTTAAGCTATAGGAGGAGAACTTAGTTGATAAATCTATACAAAAAACTTACATTTTTTGATATAATTACCAACAAGAGGAGTTTAATATGTTTTCATTTTTTTTATCAAAAAATCAAAAACTAGTCAAACAGTGGAAGAAAGAGCATCAACAACTAGTAGCCTTAGCTCATAAAATTATAAAAGCATATGAAGAAGGCGATGATAAAGCCACTAAAAAAGAGTTGCTTGCATTAAAAAGTCTAGCTATGAATCATCTAATGATGGAAGATATAGAACTATATAGATTACTCAAAGACAAGGGGCAACTTGATAAAGATGCACAAAAGCTTGCCTTAGAATTTAAAAATAGCTTTAGGGGAACTAAAACAGCACTCATGGAGTTTTTAACAGCATCCACACGAAACGATGCTGTTCTTGATGAAAAGTTTTTTGAAACTTTTAATGCTATAGTTGGTATATTGGCAGAAAGAATCGCTTTTGAAGAAGAAAATCTTTATACTAATCTAGCATCTAGTTAGGGTGCTAGTGGATGCTTAGCTGAGTAAAAAATCAAACATTATAGTAAGTAGCATTTGGATGATAAACTACTAATGCACTTGTGCTTTGTTCAGGATGGATTTGGAAAGTTTCACTAAGTTCTATGCCAAACTCTTCAGGCTTTAACAAGTCAAAAAGAGGGCGGTTTAACTCTAAGTCTGGACAAGCAGCATAACCAAATGAGTATCTACTTCCTTGATATCTGTTCATCTGAACATCGCTTAGTTTGCTACCCTCATTTTCGCTTATGTTTAGGTCTAGTCTTATCTGTTTGTGGGCTATCTCGGCTAGAGCTTCGGCTAACTCAACTCCTAATCCGTGAAACTGATAATACTCTGTATAGTTTCCATCTTCCATGATACCTCTTTCTATATCACTAAGCTTAGCTCCTGCACTTACACATGTAAGAGCTAAAACATCATGTCTATCTTTATGAAAAAAATCACTTATTGCTCTGTGTGGAGCTTTTGACTGTCTTGGGAATGTAAACTCTTTTACTGCTCTACCCATCACATCTTTTAGTGGCTCACGATTTACTTCATCATCGCTGTTATAGCCCTCGCTCTCATCAAAGATAAGCAGAGTGCAATCATCACTTCTACATGGAAAATATCCATAGATGATAGTTGGCTCAAAAAGCTTTTCATCAAGAAACTGTGCTTTTAATCTCTCATAAGCTGGCTTTACCACCTCTTCGAGTTGTTTTTGATATGCCTCTTTACTCATCCCTTTTGAACTATAACCCCAACGAGATTTAAAAAGTATCTTGTGGTTTATCCACTCAAAAGCCATCTCTATCTGTTGTGGTGTTAGTTTTATCTCTCTTTTTCCCCAAAATGGAGGAGTTGGAACTTTGACATCTCTACTAGGCATTTTAAGCTCAGAAAATGGAGGAATGATTATCTCTTTTTTCTCTTTAACTACCTTTTCTTCACTATCTTTACCGTGAATGTCGGTATCAAGATTTCCATCTTCTATACGACTCATAGCTGTTACACCATCAAAAGCATCCTTGCAGTAAAAGATAGGTCCATCATAAAAAGGGCGACAAAAATCATCTATGAAAGTTCTAGTAAGTGCTGCTCCACCTAAAAGAACTGGTATATCTATACCCTCATCTTTTAAAGCTTTTAGATTTTCTTGCATAACTTGAGTTGATTTTACCAAAAGTCCACTCATGCCTAAGGCTGTAGCATTTGACTCTCTTATAGCTTTTACAAAATCATCATACTCAACTTTTATACCTAGGTTTACAACTCTAAAACCATTGTTTGAGAGGATAATATCTACAAGGTTTTTCCCTACATCGTGAACATCACCCTTAACAGTTCCAAGAGCTAAAACAGTATCTACCTCTTTTTGAACTTTTGGAAGATATGGATTTAAATAATCAACAGTTTTTTTCATAGTCTCGGCTGATTGAAGAACAAAAGGAAGTTGCATCTGCCCACTTCCAAAAAGCTCTCCGACAACTTTCATAGCATCTATGAGTATCTCATTTACAATAATCTCAGGTGCTATAGTTTTTCGTACTTCCTCTACAAGAGGTATCATTCGCTCTTTATCGCCATCCATCAAAAGTTTGGCGATTTTCTCTCTATCACTCATCGCTAGATACTCTTCATCTTCCACACTTGTGTCTATCGCTTCTTTATCGCTAAAGTGAGCAATGAACTTAAATAGTGGCTCATCCCCACGGTTAAAGATAAGGTTGTTACATATATCTTGGTCGGCTTGACCGATTTTATTGATGGGGATTATGTGCTTAACATTGATAATAACAGTTGTTAATCCAGCTTCTAAACAGTAGTGTAAAAACATAGAGTTTAGGTATGGTCTAGCATCTTTATCTAGTCCAAATGAGATGTTAGATAGTCCTAAAGTTGTACTAACTTCTGGATGCTTTTGCCTTAGAAGTCTTATAGCTTCTATAGTGTTTGCTCCAGCTTCAAAATACTCCTCATCTCCACTTCCAAGTGTAAATGTTAAAACATCAAAAATCAAATCTTGCTTTTTCAAACCGTGTCTAGTTGTAGCTAAGTCTATAATTCTATCAGCTATACGAAGTTTATCTTCTACTGTTTTAGCCATCCCAACTTCATCTATAGTCAGACAAACTAAAGCGGTTCCATACTTTTTAGCAAGTGAGCAAACTTCATCAAATTTGCCCTCTCCATCTTCAAGATTTACAGAGTTTACTATGGGTTTTCCGCCTATATTTTTTAGTGCGGTCTCAAGCCCTGTTGTTTGAGTAGAATCTGGCATAAGAGGAAGAGGGATTTTTTGATTATACATACCCATAACTGCGTTCATCTCTTTGGTCTCATCTCGTCCTGCAAAGCCAACATTCACATCTATGACATGTGCGCCTGCTCTAACTTGCTGTTGAGCAACACTCAGGGTTCCCTCATAATCTTCTGCTAAAAGAAGTTCTCTAAAAGCTTTTGAACCAGTTGCATTACTTCTCTCTCCCATCAAAAGAGGAGCAGGTTCTTGCATAAGTGGTGTAGAGTTAAATAGTGAAGCTATGGAGTTTTCATGTTTTCCCGTTGCTGGTTTTGGGGCTAAATTTTGAGTACGGTTTACTAAGGCTCTTATGTGTTGAGGAGTAGTTCCACAACATCCACCTAAGAAACTTACACCATCAAACTCTAAGAACTTTTCTTGTTTGTCAGCAAACTCATCTGGTCCCATCGGGTAGTGAGTATAGCCTCCTCGGTTTTGAGGAAGTCCCGCATTTGAGTGAACACTAATAGGCTTATGCCAAAGTTCACTCAAAGTTTTTACATGTTTTAAAACTTGTTCAGGTCCAGTTCCACAGTTAAAACCTAAAGAGAGAATATCAAACGGCTCTAAGATGGTAGCGATAGTTGAAGCATCAGTACCGATAAGCATAGTACCACTAAGCTCAATAGTCACAGAAACCATCACAGGAATCTCTACACCTCTTTGCCTACAAGCTTCTTGACATGCGTGAAGTCCAGCTTTTATCTGCAATGGGTCTTGAGCAGTTTCAAGCATAAAAATATCCACACCACCATCAATAAGAGCCAAACAAAACTCAGTATAACCCTCATACATTTCATCATAACTTATGTGTCCTAAAGATGGAAGCTTAGTACCAGGACCGATAGAACCTAAACAAAATCGTGGATGCTCTGGAGTGCTAAACTTTTCACACTCCTCTTTTACTATCTTTGCGCCTGCTTTTGTAAGCTCATAAGCTCTATCTTGTATATCATAATCTTCAAGAACCCAGCTAAAAGAACCAAAGGTGTTTGTAGTAATAAGGTCAGCACCACTTGTTAAGTAGGCACTAAATATCTCTTGCATAACATCCCTACATGTAACATTTAGTAGTTCATTACAACCCTCATTTCCTTCCCAAGCTTCGGTTGGGATTTTGTCATGACGCTGCTGGAGTTGAGTTCCCATAGCGCCATCTATGATAAGTGGGCGTTTTTTTATAGTTTGGAGTATGTAATCTTTTGTTGTCATGGTAAAAAGTCTTTGTGATTTTTATTTTATGAATTTTAACAAACTTGAGCATAAAAGGGGCTTTTTTTTGTGATAGAAATTTTTAAACAGTTGGCAATATCTTCCTAGCAGTTAAGAAGAGATAATCTTTGCCCGTCACAATAACTCTATACCCTTTTTGTTGTAGATATTTCTTACAAAAATGTATATCTTTTAAAACTAAACTCATCTCACTAAAATTATAGTTTGGAGCTGATGCTCCATATATCATCTCAGAGTCTATCCATCTACAGTTTGGAAAACCAAGTATGATTGAGCCACCTTTTTGCAGATAATTTTGATATAAAGACATAAGCGTTGCATTGAAGTTTATGTTAGAACTTTGCAGGGTTCCTATGGAGATAATAAGATCAAACCTACCTAAAGATAGCTCTTGGAGTTTATTTATATCTTTACATGTAAACTCTACATTATCCTCTTTAAAATCTTGCTTTGCAAACTCAATGACAGAGTTTGAATAATCTATGCCAAGTAGCTTTATCTGTTTAAAATCTTCATCACCGACTAACTCCTTGATAACTCTAAACTCATCCCCTCTATTTATGCCAAGATTTAAAACTCTTTTTTTATCTTTTATATTTATAAATTCTAAAGCATGTTCATAGTGATACAAAAAACTAAATTGTAGAGTTTTATCTATGCAGAAGAACTCGCTTTGCACTCCATACTTTTCACTGCCATTATCATCTGCTTTATGAAAAGATATAGACTCTCGTAGTTTTATAAATCGTAATATGACCATATCGGTATCAGTTAGGGGAGTTAGCATCTTCATATAAAAAAGTTGGGCTAAATCGACAAAAGCTTTATAGCCAATCCTCTGTATATCGGACCTTGAAAACTCTAACTCAAAAGTATCACCCTCTTTACATGTAGAAGATTTAAACCACTCAAGTATCTCTTTTGAGGTTCTGTTTTGAAGCTTAGCTCTCATTCATTAAGACTAGTTCTAAACTACCACTGACATAACTTGCAAAAAATGTAAGCATCTTAAGGTCATCATCATCATAATCACCTCTTGATTTGTTGAGAAGTTGGATAACGCCTATGACATCTCTTTTGGAATCAAAGATAGGCACTGTGATAATATTTTTAGTAACATAACCACTTTTTTTATCTATGTTTGATAAAAATCTTGAATCCTCATAGGGAGTGTTTACTACTTGGGGTTTCTGTGTTTGGTAGGTATCGCCAACAATGCCAGCGTCCAATGCTATGACTATACGACCTATGCCATCACTTAGTTTTGTCCAAAGTATCGCATCTTGAACATCTACAATAAATATAGAACATCTATCTGCATTTAAAAGTTTTTTCGCTTCCTTTGAGATGATTTGAAGAGAGTCTTCTATCTTGTCTAGAACCATCAACTGTTTTCCAAACTCTGCTATTTGATTGTATCTCTTTTTCATTATGAATCTTTTTCGTAGCGTTCATCTTCTAGTAAACACATGTCAACCAACTCTAAAAAACCACTAATATAGTGGGCGAAAAATATCATAAACCTAGCATCAGAGGTATCAAAACCACCCTCTTTATTTAAGAGTTCTAAAACTCCGATAATCTCTCTTTTTGAGTTAAATATTGGTGCTGTTATCAAGTTTGTTGTAACAAAACCTGACTCTTTGTCTATGGTTGCGTTAAAATGTTCATTTGAGTATGGATCATTTTCAATCAGCGGTTTTTTTGCTTGGATTGTATAACCAACAATACCTGTTTGAGATGGAATGATAATCTTTTGCATGCCATCTGCTATAGTTGTCCATAACTCATCTCGTCGTAAATCATTGATAAAGATGGAGCATCTTTGAGCTCCAATAACCTCTTTAGCATATTTAGATATTCTAGGTAAGCCACTTGCATAAGAGGTGTCATCTAGTAACTTTTGACCAAATTCAGCTAACTTTTTATAAGTAAATTTATACTTCATCATATACCTCACTAGATTTATTTGAAACAATTATAGTGTAAAATATTGAAAAAAAACCTTTTACCCAAATAATTTCATCATTGAGTGCTATGACCCGGAATCTAGTTAGAGATGATTTTATAAAATAGATACTATTGAAGAAGTTGGAATAAGAACCTACAAGAAACAAAATAATTTATAAATTTGCTAAAGTTCTTTTTTTAGTTACCGATA
>JAYEGN010000111.1:0-13469 GCA_034659115.1 Campylobacterota bacterium | reverse complement strand
CGATTAGATAATGACATAATTCTATTTTTTAAAAAATTAGCAAGTGAGAAGAAAGTACCATATCAAACACTTATAAATGCTTTACTTAGAAAAGAGTTACAAACGGTATAACAAGTTCTAGGAGATAAGAGTTAAGAAAGACTATTCTAGCAACCTAAAAGAAAGAGAAATTCCAGGTGGAATGTCGTATGTTCTTGAAAAAGAAAAAGAGAAAAAAATAGGGAAAAATTCAAAATACGAATGGGTATTTATGAATGGAAAACAGGTAAAACAAAGAGGAGAAAAAATATGATGGTTCTAGATGATGACTAAATACCTAGATGAGTTTAGAAGATGTATTGGTGAGCAAAGATATTTTGATGCTCACGAAATTCTTGAAGAGGTATGGTTTCCAAGACGATTTGAAAATTGCGATGAGGTAAAACTGTTAAAAGGTTTTATAAATGCAGCTGTTAGTTTAGAGTTGGCAAAAAGAGGCAAGTATCTCTCTAGTAAGAAAGTATGGGATAACTATCTAAAGTACAAACCATATTTAAACAAAATAGATTCTCCCTATAAAAAACAATATCAAGCTACTGCTATTTACATAGAAAACTTGATATAATGCGTAAAAAAAACAGTGCCAAATAACTTATAGGCATAGATAGAAGGATAGGGTTTGAAAAAAATAGTTTTAAGTATATTTGTTGCTAGTTCATTACTAATCTCAGCAGATATAGATAGTGATAAAGAGCAGCTAAAAAAAGATATAGCCATAGCGAAAGCAGATGCAAAAGTAGCAAAAGAAAAAGTTGAAGAATTAGAAGCTAAACTACCTCCAAATGAGAAGTTTATGACCCATACAGAACTAGGGTTTATCCAAACTAGAGGAAACACAGATACGAAGGTTTTTAATCTTGAGTTAGAGATAAAAAAAGGTTGGGATAAAAACTCACTAATGGTGTCTTTTGATGGACAATATGCTGAAGATAGTGGAGTGGAGAGTAAAAACAAATACTTCGTAGAGCTTGAATATAATTACTCGTTCACAGATAGACTTGCTCTAGTTTATTTAGCTGGATATAAAAGAGATAAATTTACAGGTTTTAATTATCAAGCCTATACAGGTCTTGGTCTTAATTATCTTCTTCTTGAAACTAAATCACAAAGCTTGGATATAGAAGTAGATATACTCTACTCAGTTGATGATAGTGCAGATATAGATTATGATGTAAATGGTGAGACAATAGACTATCCAAATGCTGAGAATAAAGCTACTCATAGTATGACAGCAGGGGAGATAGATAAGTACGCTGCTTATAGAGCTAAAGCGGTATATAACTGGACAATATTTTCAAACTTAGATTTCTCTCAAGAGCTTAACTACAGAGCAAGTTTTGAAGACTCTACTAGATATTTTGTTTATTCAAAAACAGCATTTACAAGTAAAATCTCAGATATATTTTCTGCTGGTTTAAGCTATAAGGTTGATTATGTAAACTCTCCTCCATCTGATAAGCAGTACACAGATAGAACATTTACAGCTAATCTTATTATAGACTATTAAAAATTCTTATGAGTTTCTCTACTCCACATGTAGATAAATCCAGATGCTATAAGGGCGATAAATGCGGCACTTAAAAATAGGTATCTTGGGTATAACTCATATATATATCCAGCATATAAAGCTCCTACAAATCCACCCAAACCATAAGTGATTCCTGAAAAAAATTGTTGTGCTAATGATTTATGCTTGTAAAGATAGTATAGATAACTAATAGCAGCAGAGTGAAAAAGTGCAAAACTAAGGGCATGGAGTGTTTGAGCAAAAAATAGGACAATTAGGTTTTGAGGAAAGGCAAAGAGTAAAAACCATCTAATAGCACTAGCAAAGGTTGTTATTTGTAAAATTAAAAGCAGATTTCCTCGAAGAAGTTTTCCTTGAAAAAATAGCATAAATATCTCAGCGACAACACCGAAGCTCCAGAGATATATGGTCATATCTAAGCTAATACCAAAATCAGTTTCATAAATAGTAAAAAAGTTATAAAAAGCTCCAAAACTTACCTGCATAAGTGTCAAACCAATCCAAAGTTTGTAGTCTGAAAGTAGATTGATATCATTTTTGAGTTCTTTCTCTTTGTCATCTAAAATAGCAACATTTTTTGCAACAATATATGCCACTATTGATGTTAAAAAAGTCAATACCAATAGATAACTTAAGGCTACATGTACATCACTTAAGAATTTCACTAAAATAAGTGCTACCAATATAAAACCAACAGATCCAAACAGTCTGACTTTTCCATATCTTTCCTTGCCAATCGTCTTTAAGGATATAAGCTCTATGTATGGTAAAATAATACTAAGCCCTATTCCAAGTCCTATATTTGCAGATAACAGTTTATAAAAGCTATCTATTGAAAAATAAAAGGCGACACTACTCAAAAGCATAATGACAAGAGCTATTTTAAAGCTTGTGAAGTTTAATTTTAGCCCTTTGGTAAAAGCAAAAGGAAGTAAAAACCTTACTAAAGGTCCAGCTGCAAAGATTATCCCTATGTCACTTGGGGAGTAGCCTACAATAGATAAAACTTTTGGCATAAAAATTATATAAACACCTATAATAGCAAAATAAAAAAAGTAAAAAGAGGATAATAAAACTGGCATATAAATCAAAAACCTTTATCTGTTGAGAGGAATCTTTAAAAAGAATTATAGCAGATATTAAGATTAATTTTTTTTTATAATATTTACCAAATATTAACTTATAATAAATATAATTCTTCATCTCAATTGTGTTTCCCCCTTTCACAATAGAGACTATAAACTCTTAATAAATATTTTAAAACAGACCGATTCTTCCCCCTTTTTGTTAGTGGTCTGTTTTATATAAGCGGGATGTATGTACTCTTTATGCTAAGATTCTAAAATGATAATTTTAACAACACTAAACTCAAGATATACGCATAGTTCTATCGGTCTTAGGTATCTATTTGCAAACCTTAAAGAGCTCCGCAACAAAACAAAAATCTTAGAATTTAGTATAAATGATGCTTTACAAACCATAGCCGAAAAGTTGCTAATAGATAATCCTCTTATTATAGGTCTTGGTGTTTATATATGGAATGCTAGAGAGATTAGTGAACTTATCCACATCATAAAAAAGATTTCACCCACAACCATACTTATATTAGGTGGTCCAGAAGTTACTCATGAACCCTTTAGGGTGAACTTTGATGAGGCAGATTTTATCATTCAAGGTGAGGGAGATTTGACTTTTTATAAACTTTGCAAAGATATTATCAATAATACTCCTCCAAAAAACAGAGTCATAAAGATGAGTTTGCCCACATTAAAGGAGATTAGCCTTCCCTACATGTACTATACAGATGATGATATAAAAAATCGCTACATCTATGTTGAACTGTCGCGTGGTTGTCCTTTTGAGTGTGAATTTTGTTTATCATCTATGGATGAAAAGGTTAGGGGTTTTGATCTGGATAGGGTTTTGGATGAGTTTGAAAAATTATGGCAAAGAGGCGCAAGAAATTTTAAATTTGTAGATAGAACCTTTAATCTCAACATACAAACAGCAAATAGAATTCTTGATTTCTTTCTAGCTAAAGAGCCTCCATATTTTGCACATTTTGAAGTTATTCCTGATCATTTTCCAGCATCTTTAAAGAAGAAAATCGCCCTCTTTAGTGAAGGTGCCCTGCAATTAGAGATAGGTATTCAGACTTTAAACCCTCAAATTGCCAATAATATCTCAAGACAGTTAAAGCTAGATAAAATCAAAGAAAATATAAATTTTTTAGAAAAAGAGACACAGGCTCATATACATTTAGATCTTATAGTAGGTCTTCCTGGAGAGAGTATAGAAAGTTTTGCAAATAACCTTGATGAACTTGTAGGTCTAAGTAGTTGTGAGATACAGATAGGTATACTTAAAAAACTATCTGGAACTTTTATAAATAGACATGATAGAGTTCATGGTATGGTTTACAGTGACATGCCACCCTATGATATCTTAAAAAATAATCAGCTTTCATTCAGTGATATTCAAACTATGAAAAGATTTGCAAGATTCTGGGATCTCACTTATAATAGTGGTAATTTTAAACATAGTATAACTCTGCTTTGGTTAGATTCTTCAAAAGTATTTGAAAATTTTTATGCTTTTAGCTTATGGATATATCAACAAACAGACTCTACTTATAAGATCTCTCTTCATAGATTAGGAGAGTTACTTTTGAGCTACCTTCTCGAGGTTAAACTTCAAAATCCACAATCAGTTGCATCTTGCATGCTAGAGGATATGATGAAGCTAAAAGGGCGCGCAATCCCTCATTATCTAAAATCATATAGTAAAAACTTTATCACAGATGCCAAAAGTGGTAGTTCAGGGTTCAACAAAAGACAGCATTAGACTCTTCGTGAGTTTAATCCCTTTGTTATAGCATCATTTATCTCTTTTGTATAGGTAGGATTAAGTTTTGTAAGCTCTTTATCAAACTTTAAGACAATGTTTTTATCTGCATGTGGATGTCTGCATATCGTAAAAAGTATATCCATATATATATCAAAATCTGGATGTACTCTTATTCCAAGTTTTGCATGTATTTTGCCATGGTACTTAATAATCAAATCCATCGTTTCTTGAAGTTCTTGCGTAGGCGTATCTTTCTTCTTGATGATGGTCACTAGTGAGTTTAGGTCTGTATATAAAGCATTTTTTTTAGCAATCTGTTTTTTAGCTTTTTCTTTAACTTTTTGAAGCTTTTGCCGAGATGGAAGAAATAGCAAAAACATCAATATAGCTAAAACCACAACTAAACCCATAACAGATTTTATAAGTAGTGTTATCTCCATAGTTTTAACTCCCAAGATATTATATCTATTTCTTTATAAAAACTATCATATTTTGCTATAATACAAGTGAAAAAAAGTGAGAGAGTGGTATGAATAAATCGTTGTTTGTTTTGGGTCAAAGATAGTTTAGTATGGCAAAGAAAAATAAAAAAAACACTAAGATAAATCAAAGAATTAAAAAGTACTTTGATGATGATCCTTTTGATGTTGGCATAACTCGTGTTAGCAGTGATACGCTGAGTGAACTCTTTGCTACGCTGGGTATTTATGATATAGAACACAATAAAGATGTGTTGGTTAGAACGCTTCGTATGCTATGGAGTGAGGCAGATAGTAATTATCGCTTAGATATTTTAAATTTTTTTCAAAGAGATGATCAGTATTATAAATCAGATAAGCCAAAAGAGGTAAATTTAGATAGAGATCAAAAGATAGATATTTTTTTAGAACAACTAGATGCCAACAATGAAGAGGCATCTCTACTAAGAGTAGCTTTTGAAAATATAAGAAGTAAAAAAATCACTCTTAGCAAGCTTGAATCAAAATTACAACATATTAGGTTTGAGCATAAAAGACAAAGATTGCAAAAGGTCTTAGATGGTATTTTTACTATAGATGATTCTTTGGAGTTTAATGCTTCTCTTCACTATTTTATCTATTCGCAAAGTTTTTATAAGATACATACTTTAAATACAAAAATCTATAGCGATGATTATATTCAAAACTCTCAAGATGATATTTTGATATCTGAGATACAGGTAGATAAAGATAGGGTTGTAAAGGTAAAGCAAGAAAATATAAATAACTTTATCGAAAATCTGCCTGAGCCACATCTATATCTCACTCACAAAGAGATAGAAACCGCTCTTCGCTCCTCTCCTCCAAAAACAAAAGTAAAATATCCACTTTTAAAAGAAACCATTTTACACTCTATAATCGTACAAGAGCTCAATATTGTAGATCTAGAACTATATGATGAAGAACTTTTAGTGAGGATTGAGCAGAACTTTCTTCTTCCATATTCTGAGATAAATCATACCTACATGTTAGAGCTTCATATAGAGTTAAATGGGCTTTTAAAAGTGATATGGAGTGCAGAGAAACTTAACTTTGATAAAGTTATAAAAGATGCTAGAGAGCAGCAAGAGGAAGATTTTTTAGAGGAGTTAAAAGGAGTTGTAGATGAGTGCAGAAACTATGCTGTACTTTTACATCTGAGTGATGAACAGTTGCATCACAAAATTTATCCACCTATGCTTGAGAGACTAGGAAAAACTCTAAATCTTACTCCTAAAATCATAAGAAAAACAACAAGAGCATTTATACGAGAGACTCATAATGAGATAACTAAAAAGCAAAGACAGGCACTTTTGGCTAGAACTATTCGAGATTTTAAAAATCTTTTTCCTATGGCTAGGCAGATGAGAAGAAAACTAACTCTTCATATAGGACCTACAAATAGTGGCAAAACTTATGAGGCGATGAAAAGATTAGAAGATGCAGACACCGGCTACTACCTTGCACCACTAAGGCTTTTAGCATTGGAGGGTTATGAGGGTCTAAAAGATAGAGGCATAGATGCCTCCCTTATAACTGGAGAGGAACAGATTTTAGATGAGGATGCGACGCATATAAGTTCCACTATTGAGATGTTAAATTTTGAAGTTGATGTTGATGTCTGTGTAATTGATGAGGTTCAGATGATAGATGACCGTGATCGTGGTTGGGCATGGGCAAATGCTATCATAGGAGCACCTGCCAAAGAGATAATTATGACCGCTTCATCAAATGCTAAAGAGGCTATTATAGCCATAGCAGAGTATCTTGGTGAAGAACTAGAGATAGTAGAGTTTGAGAGAAAAAATCCACTTTCACTTTTAGAGCTCCCTACAGACCCAAGGGATGTTGAGGAGTTTAGTGCCATCATAGCTTTTAGCAGAAAAGATGTGCTTAGATTAAAGCAGGAGTTTTCAAGAGAGTTTAGCGTGAGTGTTGTTTATGGCAACCTATCTCCTGAGGTTAGACGAGAAGAGGCTAGAAGATTTAGAGAAAAAGAGACACAAATTTTAATCGCTACAGATGCTATCGCTATGGGGATGAACCTTCCTATAAAAACTATACTTTTTTCAAAAGCTGAAAAGTTCGATGGTGTTACTCAAAGAAATCTACTAACATCAGAGGTTCTGCAGATTTCTGGTCGTGCTGGTCGTTATGGCATGAATGAGGAGGGTTTTGTTGGAGCATTAAATCCAGAGGCTTTACGCATAGTGAAAAAGAACTTCAACAAAGAAGCAAGAGAGATATCTGTACCTTTTAATGTTATGGCTAATCTTGAGCATATCAAGCTTGTTTCTACTATCTTAGAAGAGAACTCACTCTATGAGATACTCAAATTTTTTGTGCAAAATATGGAGTTTAATGGTCCCTTTCGTGCATATAACCTAGATGACATGTTAGAAGCAGCCAAGATTGTTGATGCCTATGATTTGGATATAGCTACAAAGTATCATCTCTCCTGTGCACCACTTACTTTAAAATCACCATATATTGTTGAATCATATGAGCGATATATAGATGCCTTAGAAAAAAAGATCCCTGTTGCTTATATACCTCCAGTCTTAATTGGAGAGTATGCGATGACAACAGACGAGCTACTTAGAGCAGAAGATATGGTTAAGGAGATATCACTATATCTTTGGCTTAGTTATAGATTTAGGGATTACTTTTTAGATGAACGCGTAGCACGAGTATCAAGAGGAATGTTAAATAGATATATAGAAGGTTCTTTGCAGCAGAGTCATTTTGTGCAAAGATGTAGAATCTGTCAAGCTCCTCTTCCTCTAAATTCCAAATATGGTATTTGTCAAGCATGTTTTAAAAAGAACTATGCCACTAAAGGTTTTAAAAGAGGAAGAAAAAGAGGTTGATGCAAGAAAATCAGACCTCATACTTTAAAGCTTTTTTTGTAAACTCGCTCGAGCAAAAAAACATAGTGATAAAGATAGGATTTAGCTCTACCTTGTCCTCTTGCATAGTTTGAAAAACCTTAAAACTAAACCCACAACCATCATTTTTGTTTTGAGGCGTTACTATAAATTCTATAGGGGCAAGTGTTTTAGCCATATTTAAAATAGCTTTTCTTTTTTTCATATTTTCTTGAGCTAAAATATTAAAATCAGGATTCTCTGAACTTCTGTGAGAGGTCAAAATATCTTCTAAAACTTGAAGCTTATCTTGAAAAACTACTTTGTTCCACTTAATAATAGAGTTGTTTGAAGCTATCTGACACTCTTTTTGAATGAGTGGATTTGGTTTTTTACTTTTCATCGCTTCTATAAGGGATAAAAGGAAGTTTGTTCCGCCTATAGACTCTGCACTCTTTTTCATAAATAGGTGAATCAATGCTTTTGTTTCTTCGTTTTGTTTATTAAAATTACACATCTGTTTCCTTTATAAGCAGAATTATACCTTAAAAAAACTGTAGAGAGTTTGACTTAAGCATATCATAATAACAAACCTATTATGATGTCAAAAGTAAAACAAGACAAAATTTGTCTTGTTTAAAAATAGGGTATACAGAATATTCCTATATTAAGAGGTATAAGATGCAAGTTTATTTAGATAACAACGCTACTACGATGGTTGATCCGCAAGTTGTAGAGGCGATGATGCCATTTTTTAGTGAGATGTATGGTAATCCTAACTCACTCCATAAATTTGGAACTTCAACACATCCAGCTATAAGCAAGGCGATAGATCAAGTCTATACGGCATTAAATGCAAGTGATGATGATGATATTGTTTTTACAAGTTGTGCAACAGAGTCAAATAACTGGGTTTTACAGTCAGTATTTACAGACCATATAGTAAATGGTGACAAAAATCATATAGTTACAACTGAGGTTGAGCATCCATCTGTTCTTTCTACATGTAGATTTTTAGAGGAACAGGGCGTGAAGGTTACATATCTTCCTGTGAATGATCAGGGAATTGTAGATGCAAATACTGTAAAAAGTTTTATTACAGATAAGACAGCTTTAGTTTCTGTTATGTGGGCTTCAAATGAAACAGGAATGATTTTTCCAATCAGAGAGATTGGTGAAATTTGTCAAGAAAAAGGTGTACTCTTTCACTCCGATGCGGTTCAAGCAGTTGGTAAAATTAGAGTTGATTTACAATCGCTACATGTAGATTTTTTAAGTATGTCAGCACATAAGTTTCATGGTCCTAAAGGTGTCGGTGCTCTGTATATTAAAGATTCTCAAAAACTTACTCCACTACTTCATGGTGGTGAGCATATGGGAGGTAGGCGTTCTGGTACTCTAAATGTTCCTTTGATTGTAGGTATGGGTAAAGCGATAGAACTTGCTACACAAACCATAGAGATAACAGGTGCAAAAATTAGAGACAAAAGAGATCGCTTAGAAGACGCTCTTATAGAATTGAGTGATACTTTTGTAGTTGGTGATAGATGGAATCGTACACCAAATACTATCCTTATATCTATTAGAGGTGTTGAGGGTGAAGGTATGCTTTGGGATCTAAACAATGGTGCTATCGGCGCATCTACTGGTTCAGCATGTGCAAGTGAAGATTTAGAAGCCAATACTGTTATGTTGGCAATTGGTGCAGATAACGAACTAGCACATACAGGGATTCGCTTAAGTCTTTCTCGTTTTACAACGGATGCTGAAGTTGATTATACAATTAGTCATTTTAAAGATGCAGTTGCAAGGCTTAGAGCGATTTCAAGCTCATTTGCTAAACAGCAACCAACCGCTGGTGGTGAAGTTCAAGAGTGCGAGCTACATCATCACTAACTGCTAAGCAGAAAAAAAATATTAATTATTAAAGGGAGATACGATGGCTAAAACAGATATGTTAGGCGATTCTTTATGGGACGCGTATTCAAATAAAGTAACAACACTTATGAATAATCCTCAACACCAAGGTGAAATCTTTGAAGCAGAGGCAGAGGGTAGGGGCAACAAACTTATTGTTGCAGATTTTGGTGCAGAGTCTTGTGGCGATGCGGTTCGTCTTTATTGGGAAATAGATCCAAAAACAGATATAATCATAAATTCAAAGTTTAAAAGCTTTGGTTGTGGTACGGCTATAGCATCAAGCGATGTTATGACTGAGCTTTGTATAGGCAAGACAGTGCAAGAAGCTGTTAAAATTACAAATATTGATGTTGAGATGGCTCTTCGTGATGACCCACAGACACCAGCAGTTCCACCGCAAAAGATGCACTGTTCTGTTATGGCTTATGATGTTATCAAAAAAGCTGCAGGGCTTTATATGGATGTTGATGCTGAGAGTTTTGAAGAGGAAATTATTGTTTGTGAGTGTGCTAGAGTTAGTCTTACTACACTTCAAGAAGTTATCAAACTCAATGATTTAACAACTGTTGAGCAGATTACAGATTATACAAAAGCTGGTGGTTTTTGTAAGTCCTGTATTAAACCAGGTGGACATGAGGCTAGAGAGTGGTACTTAGTTGATATCTTAGCTGACACTCGCAAAGAGATGGATGAAGAGAAGATGAGAGCTGCTGCTGATGCTAGTGCTAGTGGTGAAGCTAAGTTTGAAGATATGACACTGGTTCAGCAGATTAAAGCTGTTGATGCGGTGATAGATGAGAATGTTCGTCAGTTTCTGATTATGGATGGCGGAGATATGGAAGTTATTGATATTAAAAAAGGTGATGAAAATATAGATATCTATATTAGATATTTGGGTGCATGTAATGGCTGTGCAAGCTCTGCAACCGGTACGCTTTATGCCATAGAATCAACACTAAAAGAGAAACTTTCTAAAAATATTCGAGTTCTGCCAATTTAATTTTATTTAGGATAGTACATGTATAAAATATTTCTAACTCTTATGATCGCTGTTTCATTAAATGCAGAGATGGTTGATGGCGTCGCTGTTGTAGTTAAGGGCAAAGCGATAACTCTTTATGACATCAAGGAGGAGATGAAAATTTCCAAACTTGATGCAAAGTATTCGCTAGATGCTTTGATAAGAAAAGCTCTTGAATCACAAGAGATTAAAGAGAGGAAAATCTCTGTTAGTAGTGGTGAGGTTTATGATGATATTAAAAAAACAGCAGCACGAAACAACCTAAGTGTAAGTGAATTTTATACAGCTGTTAGAGATTCTAATGGTTTGAGTTCATCTGATTTAAAAATAAAAATAAAAGAAAAATTACTTTCTCAAAAACTTTACTCTGCTATAGCTTATAGTGCTATATCGGAACCAAGTCAAGATGAGGTTGAGGCATACTACAACGCTAACAAAGACTCATTTGCTCATCCAAGTGGTTTTGAGGTTATCATATATCAAGCAAAAGACAGGGCAAGACTTCAAGAAAAAATCGACAACCCGATGTTTTACTCTCCAGATATTACAACGAATGAACAAAATTTACCATATGAGAGAATCTCTCCGGAATTAGCATCACTACTAGAGAGAACAGCATTAAATAGTTTTACAACTATAGTTCCAGATGGAAAGGGTGGATTTATGAGCTTTTATATAAAACAGATAGACACAGCTAAAGAAACTGGTATCGATAGCGTTAGAAATCAGATAGTCAATATTATTATGGGTGATAAAAGAGAGCAGGTACTAGGTGATTATTTTGCTAGACTTCGTCATAACGCTGATATTAAAATACTTAGAACTGTTGAGTAAACTAATTGTTTAAAAAATTATTATTACTATCACTTTTAACTTGTTTAAAACTTTTTGCAGCCCCTAATACTGTTTATGTTGAGCTTGAAGGTGGTATAGGTTTAGAAGATGGTTTTTCTACTAAAACAGATGATTATGCTTATGATAGTGGCTTTGTGGGTTCTATAGCAGTTGGTTATCAGCTTGATTCATATAGGCTTGAGCTTGAGGGAAGATACTCTAAAGATAAACTTTATAGTATGGGTAACTACTCTGCATCTGGAGATCTTATCAAAAACTCTCAAATGTTAAATGCCTACTATAGCTTCTACAACCATAGTAAATTAATCACCACGCTTGGTGCGGGCGTTGGTATAACATCTATAGAATTAAATGATTTAGTTGAGTTTAATACACCACAAAAAGATTTGAAAAATAGAAATATTTTATCGTATCAAGCTCTCTTTAGTGTGGGTTATATGATTACAGATAGTGTTATCATCAGTTTAAAATATAGATATTTTTATACTGCTAAAAGTGATGACTTTAACGCATGTGATGATAATATTTTTACTCTTAGTTTAAGGTATCTTTTTTAATCATCTGCATCATAGTTTTGAGTAAATAAACTTCCTACCCTGTCATCTATCTTAAACCTGTATCTAATTTCATCATAGTTTCCATCATGAATGAGCTCAAATGTTGTTTTTGCATCTCCTGCTTTAATCTCATCACCATTACTTAAGCCTACAAAACCAACGCTGGAATTTTGAATAGGGTAGTTATTAAAATCAGTTGCGATGAGTTCACTTATTGTAAAATCATCTCCAACCGCTTTTATACTAAATTTTGCTAAAGTGCTATCTGAATCTTTGTTAAAACTATATTTTTGTGCTTGACTAAACTCTATCTCTACATCATCTTCATCAAACAATCTCATATAGGTATCTTCTATAACATGGAGCGTTAGAGTATCTTCTAAAGATATATCTTTGTTGAGATAGACGGTGATTTGTGCAGTTCCTTTAGCCTTTGCCGTTGCTATAGCGGTAGTGCTATCTATGCTTAGAACAGTTTCATTATCACTTTGCCAAGTTAGGTCGGTATTATCTAAAATTATCTGTTGATCTGTGTCGGTTGTAGCTATAACATGTAACTGTGTGGTTTGCTCAACATTAAAATGCTCTTTGGATGCATCGATACTAAAACTTGTATAGTAGAGTTTATTCACATCTACATTAAGCTCTGAGTTTATGTTTGTGCTAGAATCAGTTGCTGTGATAGTGGTATTGCCCTCTAAAACCCCTTGAATTGCTCCTTTTGTGTCAGAACTATTTCCTACTATGGCTATAGCAGAATCATTACTATGCCAATCACAATTGTTGGTAATATCGTATTGAAGATTATCATCAAAATTACCAATGGCTTGAATGGTTTGGGAATCTCCTTCTGTTATACTGAGTGATGAGGGCGAGAGCGTAATGGAGTTTAATGATAGTTGCTTTATCTCAAATGTGAGGGTTTGTTCATAAACTGCTAATCCACTGCTAAGCTTTTCTTGTGTTTTATAGCTTATTTTTACATCTCCTAGAGCTGATTTTGCACTTATTAAACCATTGTCTACAGTAGCAAGATCCTCATCTGAACTTGACCAAATAAGGTAATTAGTTACATCTTGTATGCTACCATCACCATAGTGAGCAAAAACATCTACTTTGGTTGTTCTATCTGCTGGAATATTGGAACTAGTTAAATTATTTGAGAAATATTGAATGAGTTTATCAGACTTAGAGTTACTGCATGCACTCACTAAAAGAGTAACAACGATAGAAAAAATTGTTATAAAATAGATAAATTTTTTATTTGCCATACAAAATCCTTTTTTGTAAGTCTATGTAAAGATTAGTTAAAATTAGGTTAAGTAAAAATATATTTGC
>JAYEGN010000110.1:0-2783 GCA_034659115.1 Campylobacterota bacterium | reverse complement strand
AAGTTGTGAGTTAAATTGAAGAGCCGTATGAGGGAAATCTTCAAGTACGGTTCTGTGAGGGGCATTCTGCACCTCCGAAATATTAAATTAAATAAAAAGGAGGGGTAGCGATGTCTACTCTACATAAGCAAAAACCAAAAACTCTCTTTGCAAAAAAAAAGAGAGAAAATAAAAATAAAAGTTTTTGGAAAATTTTAATTGTTGATGATGAAAAAGATGTACATACTGTGACACAAACGGTACTTTCCGATTTCTCTTTTAAAGATAAAGAGCTTAAATTTTTCAATGCTTATAATGAACAAGAAGCTCTCAAAATAATGAAAGAAGAGGATAATATCGCTCTTGTACTTTTAGATGTGGTTATGGAAAGAGACAATAGTGGACTTAGGGTTGCAAAAAATATTCGCGAAGAACTTGAAAATCATCTAGTACGAATTGTGTTAAGGACTGGTCAACCAGGTTCTGCACCTGAGGAGAGTGTTATAGTTGATTATGATATAAATGATTATAAAGAAAAAACAGACCTAACATCAAAAAAACTTTTTACCACCATCGTTACCGCACTTAGAGGGTACCACGATATGCGTTCACTGCAAAAAAGTAAAGAGGGATTAAAGCTTGTGCTGGAGTCATCTTATGAACTCTGTAAACTCCACTCTTTAGAAAAATTCACGCAAGGTATTTTAACTCAAATGCTTGCTATTATGAATTTTAACAGTGACTCTATGTACCTTCAAACAGAAGGATTCACAGCCCAAAAAACAAATGGAAACTTCACTCTACTTGCAGCTACTGGAAAATATGAAGAGTATGATAAGAAGCAGGAGTTAGAACCACAAATTATTGAAGCCTTAAAAGAGGCAATAGAGACGAAAAAGTCCCTATATAGAGACAACATGTTTATTGGCTACTCTGAGTTTGATTCACAGATAAAGCATCTCGTATATATAAAAATAGATAGAACAATGGTAAATCAAGACAGAGAGATGATAGAGCTATTTTTAAAAAATATATCTATAGCGTTTGAACATATAAATAGAACTAATATCTAAGGAGAAGAGATGAAATTTTCAAAAAAATCAATAAATAAAGAAGCTCTGAATGATGATTCTTGGAAAGTTTTAGTTGTTGATGATGAGGAGTCCGTACATGTTGTGACAAGTATAGTTTTAGACTCTTTTACCTTTGATAATCAAAAAGTCACTATTCTTGATGCCTATAGTGCCACGGAGGCAAAAGAGATACTTCAAAATAATTCAGATATAGCTTTAGTTCTACTCGATGTTGTTATGGAAACAAATGAAGCTGGACTCGATTTAGTAAAATATATTCGAGAAGATTTAAACAACAGAGATATTAGAATAGTTATTCGTACAGGTCAGCCAGGAGTTGCTCCAGAAGAGAGAGTCATTCAAGAGTATGATATTAACGACTACAAGGATAAAACAGAACTTACAAGTACAAAACTTTTTAGTACGATTTACACCTCAATTAGATCATATAAAGATATACAAAATGTAAAAAAACTTCAAGCTCAGCACCTTAAAAATTATGAACAGACACTTTTTTCCTTAGTTGATTTAATAGAAAAAAGAGATGACTACACAGCAGGACACACTAAAAGAGTAGCACAGTACTGCGTTTTAATCGCAAATGAGATGAAAGAGTTTAGCCAAGAACAGATAGGCACTCTTTACCGTGCTGCAATGCTTCATGATGTAGGAAAGATAGTGATTCCCGACACTATTCTTTTAAATCCTAGTCGACTAAATAAGCTGGAGTATAAACTTATTCAAGAACACTTAAATATAGGCTACGAGCTTCTATCAAATATAGATATGTACAGTGAACTTGCAGAAATTATACGATGCCATCATGAGAGATATGATGGGACAGGCTATCCACGAGGATTAAAGGGGGACGAGATTCCACGCTTGAGCCAAATTATGATGGTAGCCGACTCCTTTGATGCCATGACAACAAATAGAATCTACAAAAAGAAAAAAACATTAGAAGTAGCAATGGATGAACTCCAAGAGCTAAGTGCAACGCAGTACCATCCAGATATAGTAAAACATGCCAAAGAGGCACTTAAAGAGATTGGAAATCTCGATGAGATTAATCAAACACCTCATAGCAAAATAGAGGAAGAGAGATTTTCTTATTTCTTTAAAGATTATCTAACTGGTGCATATAATGAGAACTATCTTAGTGTGATCTTATCTCAAGAGTATGAAACATATAACTGTTTAAACTCGATAAACCTACATAATTTTTCAATATATAACAAAAAAAATGGATGGAAAGGTGGTGATAGCTTTCTCAAAAAAATAGTAATATTACTTAAAGACAGTTATCCAGACTCATTGATATTTAGAATTCAAGGTGATGATTTTGCAGTTGTCTCAAAAGAACATGTAGAGATAAGAGATGATTTTTTTCAAGCTATAGACTTTATACAAGAGAGCGATATCGAGGTCGCTATAGAGCATTATCATCTTAATGGAAGTAATGGAGAATCACAGAAAATTTTAGAAGCAATAACTTCTTACTCTGTGAATTAGAACTAGACTTTTCCTTAAAAAGTAGATATTCAACGCCTCGTATTTGTTATCCTGTTTTTTGAATAAGTCTTCCACTAGCATACTGATGCAAGATACTAGATACTAATGTTTGGTATGGTAATCCTAGCTCGACTGCATTTGTTTTTAATGCTTCTAAGTCATTTGAGGGCACTTCTTTCAGGGCACCCCCAACTATGAAGTATGCCAAAAAAGGCTAAA
>JAYEGN010000109.1:0-13563 GCA_034659115.1 Campylobacterota bacterium | reverse complement strand
TAATAGAGCTGATAAAGCACTTTATAAAGCAAAGGAAACAGGAAGAAATAAAGCATGTATCAATTAAGTATTATTTTTCTTTTAGCATAATAAAAGTAAATTAAAATACTTTTCCTGATTATCCTAATATTTTTCCCTCTTCTCTTAACTGTCTCTCCATAATCTCTATCTCAACTGCACCAGAGTGAACAATATCTTTATCAACACTAAAATCTAATGTCGTACTTTTTCCTTCATACTCCATCTTGTTGAGTATACTTTTAATGGCGTTAATACGCGCAATAAACTTATCATCACTTCGGATAACCGTCCATGGCGATTTATAAGTATTTGTTTTTTTAAGCATCTCATATTTTACCTGCGTAAACTCATCCCATTTCTCTTGCATCTGCAGGTCTATTTCACTCAGTTTCCACTGTTTAAGTGGGTTAGTTTCTCTCTCATTAAAGCGACTGTTTTGTTCCTCTTTAGAGACTGAAAAATATATTTTTATAAAATGAAAACCGTGATCTATCAAGTCCGCTTCAAAACTTGGAACACTTTTCATAAATGTTTTATACTCTTGCTCTGTACAAAAACCAAATATCGGTTCAACCATCGCTCTGTTGTACCAACTTCTATCAAAAAGTACTACTTCACCTGCATGGGGGAACTGTTCCACATAACGCTGAAAATACCACTGCGTTCTCTGAACATCAGAGGGTTTACCAAGAGCTACTATACGATAATGCTTCTCATTCATATAGCGTGTTATGCGTCGTATAGCCCCTCCTTTTCCCGAAGCATCTCTGCCTTCAAATAAGATAATCATCTTCTCTTGATTTTTTTCAAGGTGTGCTTGAAGTTTTATAAGTTCAGCCTGATATGGTTTTAAGCTTTTTTCCTGTTTTATTTTTGAAAATTTACGATATACATGCTCTTGAAACTCTGAGTCTTGATCAAAATCCTCTATAAATTGACTGAAGTCCATCTCTTCCCCTTTTTAAAATATATTTGATAAAGCTAAGAAAGTTATAGAGCTTAAGATAGCCGCCGCAGGAAGTGTAATAACCCATGCTAGAGCGATAGGTTTCATAAGTCCCCAATTTGCTTCATGATTTACAAGCCCAATCCCCAAAACTGCTCCAATCAAAATGTGAGTACTTGATACTGGTATACCAAACATCGATGCTATAAGAACAACACCTGCGGCTGCAAGTTCTGCTGAAAAACCAGATGCTGGGTGCATTTTGGTAAGGTTTGTACCAACGGTTTGAATAACCTCTTTTCCTATGAACCATAGCCCTGCGATTAGTGCCACCCCAAAGGTAAGCATAGCTACTGGAGGAACAGCGGCCGAAGCTCCTATCTCACCAGTACGCAATACATCCAAAATAGCTGCAAATGGACCAATGGCGTTTGCTATATCGTTTGAGCCATGACTAAAAGCGAAACCTGATGCTGTAAAGACCTGCATCCAAGAGAACATTAAAAATGTAGATTTTTCTAAAGATTTTCCTTTGAGTGTTTTTGCAAGTATGTAAGTTGCCATCCAGACTGCTGATGCTATCATCATCATGATTAAGATTTTATTAAGTGTTGAGAATTCAAGATCCACATTTTTAAGACCTTTAAATATCAGCATTGCAGATATCACAACCGAACCTATAGCCGCAATAATTGGGACATAAGTTTGTAGAGCCTTATGGGCATCTAAATTCTCCTTCTTCTCATCAAGCCCATGAAGTTTTTTATGATAATCGGTCTCAAAATCTTCTATATCAAAGTCATCATCATCCTTTACATGTGCATCTCTTGCTAAAGCATCTGTATAGGCTCTTTGCTCATCTTTACTCAGAGTTTCAAAATTTACTTTATGCTCTTTTTTATATGCTTTTTTCTCTTTTTTAATTTTTTGTAAATTTGAGTGTGCTTTATCATTAAAGTTAAGAACATGTTTTTTAATCATAGAGTAGAGAGCATAAGAGACTAAGCCACCAAGAACGGGAGAGACAACCCAAGACATTGCTATCATTACTATCTTGTCCCACTGTACCAAGCCAAAAGCGGAGCCTGCACCATTGAGTACCACACCAAGCGTAATAGAACTACCTACGATACCACCGATTATGGAGTGAGTAGTTGAGACTGGATACCCTTTTTTTGTAGCAAAAAGTAGCCAAATTGCAGCAGCAAGTAGTGCAGACATCATGATATAAACGAACTGCATAGGATCAATCTCTACAGAAGAGAGGTCAACTATCCCTTTTCTGATGGTATCTGTAACAGCACCACCAGCAATCATAGCACCACTTACCTCAAAGACAGCAGCTATAGCTAAGGCTTGAGGGATTGTAAGTGTTTTTGCACCTACACTTGTTCCAAAAGAGTTTGCAACATCGTTACCACCAATATTAAATGCCATAAAAATACCAAATATTGTTGCAAGCACGAAGATTGTAACATGATTACTATTTGTGTATCCTAGCCCCCAATATAGAAAATAGATAGTCATCGCTGCGAGTAAAAAACCAAAGAAAAGACTTAACTTAGGTATAGTTTTGATCATAGTGCATCCTTAGATAAAATATAGACAAATTTTACTATGAGTATATTACAGATGTGATACAGTATAGATTCTTGGTTTGAATTAAATATATCTCTACATGTAGAGATATTATTATCTAGCTTGATAAGTTAGAAGAAAAATGGGGTAAGAAATATCCTATAGTTTTTACATCTTGGAGAAATAAGTGGGATAATTTATCCGTCTTTTTTAAATATCCAACTGATATTAGAAAAGTAATTTATACGACTAATATCATTGAATCTGTACATCGCCAGTTTAGGTCACTAACAAAAAACAAAGGTGGTTTTCCTAGCGATAACAGCCTGTTGAAACTACTTTTTATGGGTATTCAAAATGCTTCTAGAAAATGGACTATGCCAGTAAGAAATTGGAGTTTAACAATCTCTCAGCTTGCTTCTCGCTCCATCTCTTCCGAGATGGAATGCATACAGCAACACAGAAACATACAAAGCACATTACACCTCAGGAGAGGTGTAACGAGAGAAGAAGTAGAAAAAGGTTATTTATTGAAGTTTAGTTCATTACAAAAAATCTAATAAAATTTAGTTTCAGGTAATGCACTCAATCTTCTCTCTGAAGAAGCCATTGCAGCTAGGAGTTCTTTTGTAGTTTGTTGAAGTTCAGAATAGTAGAGTCTTGCCTTATCTACATCCATATCACTTACTGTAGATGCACCTGTCAATTTTGAGAAAAAACCTTTTTTTTCTTTTTTTAAAAAAACTAAATCATACACCTTTAGGTACTCTCTATGCCACTTTGCATGTAAACTTTCTACTTTATCGTAAAATAAAGAACCCAAGATATCTCTTAAATGATTATCTTCAGCATATAACCATTTACCAAATTCACACTCTGTTTTTGATTTAGCAGTAGGATCTTTAATAATATCACCCTTTAAAGCCTTATCTATTTTAGTCATCTGATTTTCATGTGTTTTCACCGCATTTTGAATCGATTCTAATGTTTTTTCTTTATCCATTTTTCAATACTTTAATAAAATTTACACCATTATTGCATAATTTTAATAAAAAAATTATATAATTATCAAAAATCTATCAATAGGAGTCAAACAATGACACATCCAGAGCCAATAGACAATGAAATCAAGCTAAGCCCAAAGAGATATATCGTATCTAAAACAGATCCAAAAGGGATTATTACTTACTCTAATGATTACTTTGTTGAAATTTGTGGTTATACGCAAGAGGAACTTATAGGGCAACCACACTCTATAGTAAGACATCCCGATATGCCAAAAATTGCATTTAAACTTATGTGGAGTAGAATACAGCAGGGTCAAAACTTTATTGCCGTTGTTAAAAACTTAGCTAAAGATGGAAGTTACTACTGGGTTGTCACAGATTTTGAACCAAAGATGGATCCTATATCAAATGAAATCATCTCCTATACAGCTTTTAGAAAAGCTGCACCTCAAAAAGCGATAGACACTATGGGTCCTATATATGCTAAACTTCTTGAGCTAGAAGAAGAGGGTGGAATGGATGCAAGTCAGCAATTTTTGTATGATTTCTTAGAAGACAACAATGTAACTTATGATGAATATATAAATAAACTTGTAGGAAACAGTGGATTATTTAAACTGTTTTTTACAGCTATGAAAAAAATATTTTCATAATTCATTAGGTTACTTTATTGCATCTAAAAACTATGATTAATAATGAGGATATAAAACTCCCAGAGGATTTTTTTCATAATATACAAAAGTACAAAGAGCACCTGTTTAAATGGAACAAAATCCATAACCTAACAGGTGCAAAAGATGAAAAAACTATAGATGAGTTTATCTATGATGCTCTGTACCCTATAAGTTTTCTTCCCCCTATACAAAAACTCTTAGATATAGGAACGGGAGCTGGTTTTCCAGGTATGATTTTAGCTCTTGGACTTCCTGATACCGAGGTAACACTCGTTGAACCTTTAACAAAAAGAGCTAGCTTTCTACAGTTTATAAAGGCAGATTTAAACCTTAGCAATGTTAAAGTAGTCAAAAAGCGTGTCGAAGATATGACACCTGAGATTTTTGACCTTGTGACTTCAAGAGCTGTAACTGATACACAGATGCTACTAAACTTAAGTAAAAATTTTCGTGATGAAAAATCAAGACTTCTTTTTTATAAAGGCGAGAGAGTTTATGATGAGATAGATGCAAAGATAAAACACAAGATTATAAAAACTAAAAATAGACACTATCTGCTTATTGGAGAAGATTAATGATACTTAAATTCCTGCTTGTTATCGGAGTTATCGCCTTTGTTTATTTTTTATTTATAAAGAAAAAACCAACTATATCTAAAAGTAAAAAACCGGATAAAGAGGAAGATTTTGAAAGTAACGATATGATTGAATGTGAAAAGTGTGGAATCTACTGCGAGATAGACGATATGATTTTAAGTAACAACAAATACTACTGTAGCAGTGAATGCATAGGTGCCAAATAATGCTTATAATAGGTCATAGATTTATACAAAGTCCAAACTTTTATCATATACCAAATATAGAAGCTATCTCAAATACTCCTTCAAACTCAACAATATATATAGATTTTAATGAGGATAATTTAGAAATTATTAACTATGCCATCTCCAATGATCTTAGCTTAGCTCTTGGAGTTGGAAATATTACAGAGATTATCTATGCTTCAGCATTAGAGGCAGCTTTTATCATAGTACCAAAAGAGCTGGCAAGAACTGCTCAAGAGATAGCAAATAACTATCTATTTGATGCAAAAATTCTCGTACATGTAAGCGATGAAAAGGAGATAGAAGAGTTAGCTATACTGAGCATCGATGGAGTTATATTTTCAAATGCCATTATAAAAACAAACTCCTAAAGAGTCCTAAACTATCTCTCGTCTTAAAGAGGGTTTGAGTGATGTTAAAACTTCATACTCTATAGTTCCAGCCATCTTTGCTACATCTTGGGCATTTTTAAATATTAAAATATTTTCTTTTTTACTTATGAATGAGCTATTATCCATAGAGATTGTGCCTACTAGCTTTTCTCCATCTGGAGTCAAAAAACCATCTGAGCAAGCTCTTAAAAATCCATCTCCATAACCAAAATTGTAGTTTGAAACAACACAATCTTCATCTGCTTCAAATCTACCCCCATAACCTACTCTTTGACCTTTCTTTAACTCTCTTGAAGATATTTTATCCCCATACAAAGAGAGTACGGGAGATAAGGCATCCATACAGCCATAGCATGCGATACCTACCCTAGCCATATCTTCATCAAAATCAGTAGTTCTAAAAAGAGATGCCGAGTTTGCAGAATGAAACCTCAACATGCCAAAACTAAACTCCTCTGCTAAGGATAGAGAATCTTTTTTAACTTTTTTAAAATTATCATTTTGCCAAAACCATTCACTTGTCAGCTCATCAGCACTTCTATGGTGAGTAAAAACAGCCTCTAAAACAAGTTCATACTTTTCAATATGCTCAAAAGCAGTTCTAAGCTCACTCATAGCTATGCCATTGCGGTGCATGCCAGTGTCTACTTTTAACTCTACTTTTGTCTTTTTAGGAAATCTTTTTATATTCTCAAGAGTGTTGATTGTATATCGTATCTGAGAACTTGGTATTTGGGGAATATCTGCTAAAACTAAGATATACTCAAAATATTTATCTATCGCTTTAGCCTCATCACATGTGCGGACAACTGCCTTTACGATTCCATATTCACAAGAGAGCTTTGCCATCTCTATAAGTCCATGTCCATAAGCGTTATCTTTTAAGACTATCGCTATTTTATCTTTAGTTTTGGTACGATTTGCGATAATATCAAGGTTGTTAAAAAAATTGTTTTTATTTAAAGTTATATAAGCCATAAGGGAATTATACACTATGAAAAGACTCATTGCAGAATTTGAGGAGCAAAGTTTCACACAAATCATCTTCCCACATGCACAAACTGACTGGAATGAGTACCTAGAAGAGGCTCAACTCAACTTTATAAATATCATAAATGAGATTATCAAATATCAAAAGTGCTTAGTTATCTGCGATAATATAGCCATAGTAAAATCTTTCTTTAAAGATAACAGAAATCTTTTTTTTGTTGAGTATACAACAGATGATACATGGGCAAGGGATTGTTCTGCTATCTCCATAGTCCAAGATACAAGAGTGAAACTACTTGATTTTAACTTCAACGCTTGGGGTGATAAATTTGACTCAGTAAAAGACAACGGTATGAGTCGAAACATCTCTCCTTGTTATAGTGTGAAACTGCAAGCTATACCCTTTATCCTAGAGGGTGGTGCGATAGAGAGTAATGGAGCAAACCTTCTGCTAACTACATCTACATGTATGTTAAATAAAAATAGAAATCCAAATTTAAACAAAGAACAAATAAACCAAAAACTAAAAGATTTTTTTGGGGAAATTGAAGTTTTGTACTTAAATCATGGCTACTTAGCAGGTGATGATACTGACTCACATGTAGATACTTTAGCAAGATTTTTAGATGCAAAGAGTATCGCCTATGTAACATGTGAAGATAAAAATGATGAACACTATAAAGAGTTGAAACTCATGCAAAAAGAACTTCAAAATTTTGCAAAACTTAATGACTTAACTCTTGTAAAACTTCCTATGCCCGATGCAATACAGTTCAAAAAAGAGAGACTACCAGCAAGCTATGCAAATTTTCTTTTTGTTAATGGTGCTGTTTTAATTCCGACTTATGGAGTTAAGCAGGACAAGGAAGCTTTAGATATATTTAAAGCTACATGTATTGGTTTAGATATTATTGGGATAGATTGCTCAACACTAGTAAAACAGCATGGCTCACTTCACTGCGTCACTATGAACTTCGCTAACGGTATTGGCATCAAACAAAAAGATAAGTAAAAGCACATAAACATTTTTATTTGTGCTAAAATTTTACTATCATATTAAACATAAAAGTTTGAGAACATATAAAAAAATGAAAACATAGGATTATAGAGATGAAGAAAATTATAATATTGATGCTTGCCGGAGTATTATCAGCATTGTATGCAACTCAAAGTTATTATAAAAATCACAAATTAGTTGAACTTGAACATATCAATATTTCAAGAAGTGTAAACAGCTCTAATATAAATTTTTATAAAAACAGGGATGGACAACAAGTAGGGATTAAGGATGAGATACTTGTTCAATGTAAAAAAGGAATCAGTTGCTCAAGCCTATTTATCAAATTTAATATTATGAACTACTCAAAACTTACAGATAAAATATTTATTATTAAAGTTGCAGATTATGACAATATCTTTTCCCTTTCAAGAAAGCTGTTTGAAAGTGGTGATGTAGAGTTTGCACATCCTAATTTTATCAAAGAAAGAAAGAAAAGATAATATCTTTATCAGTTATTTCTGTTTAATTATGATGAGATATATAAAAAATGGACCACCGATAAGAGCGGTTACTATGCCTATGGGAAGTTCACTTTGGGTTTGTATGGCTCTTGTGAGAGTATCACAGAAAACTAAAAAAAACCCTCCAAAGAGAGCAGTTTTTGTGATTCTATGACTCACTAAAAGAGGGTATAACTTTGAGACTATATGAGGCACTATAAGCCCCACAAAACCGATGGGTCCACTGATACTCACAAGTGTTCCTATGGCGATAGAGGAGACTATAAGAAGCGTAAGAGTCACTTTTTTTGTATCTACTCCTCTTAATTTTGCACCCTCATCAGAGATACTTAATAGTTGAAGTTCATACCGATACATGTAGACAACTAAAAAGAGTAAAAAACCGATAACACCCATAACCATGGGGTGAATCCAGCCTATAACAGAGAGAGAACCCATTGTAAAACGAAGAAGCATATCGTTTTGCATAGTGCTACCAAGATAAAAAAGAACCATTAGTGCTGAAGTATAAAACAATGAAAGAGCAATTCCTAAAAGCAGAAGTGATTCATAGTGTGAATTTTTTAAATAAGAAGCTAGATATATAAGCAGAAGTATCGTTAACATCGCCCCAAAAAATCCAAATATACCGATAGCAGCTATACCAAAAGCCAAACTCCCAAGTCCCAGTTTTATGGCGATGCCAGCACCTAAAACTGCCCCACTAGATATACCTAGTGTATATGGTGTCATAAGTGCATTTCTAAAAATGGTTTGAAAAAGCAAACCACTCAGTGCAAGAATAGTTCCTGCAAAAAATGCGAATAAAACTCTAGGGACTCTAAGATCAAAAAATATGGAATGTTGCAGCGAGTCTAATTGTAAAATATTCTCAATATTTAAAGAAACAGCCCCTATAAATGGTGAGATAAAAAGTACTCCAAAGAGAAAACTCCAGATTAAAAATTTACTCATATTTTACTGCCAAACCATCAAACTCTACACCGTATAACTCTTGTAAAAAATCACTATTAAAAAAATTATCATCACGATACTTTACCTTTGTATCCTTTATAAAAAGTGTTGGTGAATCTATAAAAGATGCAAGGTGCAGGTCATGAGTAATAAGAATAACCTGATGATACTCTTTTAAACCCTTTATATGTTGTGCAATGACTTTGGAGTTATAGGGATCTAAATTTGCTGTTGGTTCATCGAAAATGATAATTTTACTTTGTCCAGTTAAAGCACTAGCAACAAGAACTAGAGCAGATTCACCTGAACTAAGAGAGCTTACAGGGGAATCTTTGAGATGCGAAATATTTAAAAATTCCAAAGTATCAAGGACTATGGTTCTATCTTTTTGTGAGTAATTTAAAAAGTTTTTTTTATAAGCGAATCTACTCAGAAGAACAAACTCTTCAACACCTATACAGGAGTCATAAACTTCTAGTTTTGTTGGTATATATGCAAGCTCTTTAGCTCTTTGAATATAAGAGAACTCTTGGATATCCTTTCCATCAACACTAATGCTACCCTCATAACTAATGAGACCACATATCGCTTTTGCTAAGGTACTCTTTCCAGAACCATTTGCACCTAAAATAGTTAGATGGCTATCTATCTCTAGGTCTATATCTCTAAATATAGTTTTTTCACTATAGTCACATCTTAGAGAGTCTAGTTTAATCATGCAGATCCAATTTGGTAGTTTTGTTTAGTCTTGGCAGTTTTTGCAAAACCCCGATAAAATTAAACTTGCAGATTCTATCTTAAAGTTATCAGTTTTAGCAACATTATCTATAATATTACTTAAATCGATAGCGATATCTTCAACTTCACCACATGTGTCACAAACTAAGTGTGAATGAGCAGTTTTTTTTAACTCAAAAACAGACTTTGCATGCGGAATCTTCACCTCTTGAACAAAGGAGTTTTCTAGCATTATATTTATGTTTTTATATATGGTTGCCAATGAGATTGAGTTAAACTTTTTTAGCATAATCTCATAGAGAGATTCTATGGTTATATGACCTCTTGCATCTAACACATTAGCTATAGCTAATCTTTGAGGAGTTGCTTTTAAATTATGTTCTCTTAATATTTGTGTATAATCATTCATGGTGTAATTATACACTAATTAATATTAAAGGAGAAAAATTATTATCTATACTTAAAGTTACCATAATTTATCAAAGAATAATAATTATCTTTTAAGCTTTAAAGAGTATAATTTGGGTTTAAATAACAGGAGTTTAAGATGAGACAATATGAGATATATAGATGTAATAAATGTGGCAATGAGGTAGAGGTTCAAAATGTTGGTGGAGGAGAGCTTCACTGCTGTGGAGAGGCTATGGAGATGATTACAAAAAATCTTACACTTGTAAACCTTTTAAAAGCATTTGCAGGTGAGTCTCAAGCAAGAAATAAGTATGAGTATTTTGCTAAAACTGCTCAACAAGAGGGTTATAGAGATATAGCAGAACATTTTCAAAGAGCAGCAAACAATGAAAAAGTTCATGCAAAACTTGAACTAGCCCTACATAATAGAATCGCAAATGATACGCAAGATAGCTGGGGTTCAACAGCACAAAACCTTCAGATGGCGATAGATGGTGAAAGTTATGAAAATCTAACTATGTATCCTAATTTTGCACAGATAGCCAAAGATGAAGGTTATAAAGATGCTGCAAGACTTTTTACAGGTATAGGTAAAATCGAAGTAGAACATGAAAATATGTTTAAGATGCTTTTAGAGAGAGTTGAAGCAGATGCGGAACATACAAGTGAAAATGAAGAGGAAGCTTGGATATGTGAAATTTGTGGACATGTTCATTATGGTAAAAAAGCACCTAAGAATTGTCCTGTTTGCAAGCATGATGAAAAATATTTTTCAAGATTAAACTCTCAGAAGTAGGCTTTTAAGCCTACTCTTCATCTTCTTTAACCACAAAATGACAATCGGTCATTAAGCTCAATACCAACAATAACATTTAACATAAATTTTTTGTCTCTATCAAGAATTGAAAATTTAGCTCTCATATCCAATAAAAATGACTAAACAATCTGTTATAATAACATAGATTATTATAACAGAGGTTATCAAATGAAATTCTATAATAGAGAAGATGAACTGAATGTACTAAAAAGAGCAGATACACTCAAAGAGAAACATTCCATTATGAGTATCTTAATCGGTAGAAGAAGAGTTGGAAAAACCACACTAGCACTTAAGGTTAATAAAGATGCTCTCTATTTCTTTACATCCAAAAAAAATGAGAAACTATTATGTGAAGAGTTTATAAGTGAGTTAGAATCAAATGGGATTAAAATATTTGGAGAGTTTAATAGATTTGAAGATCTATTTGCATATATATTAGAGATCTCTAAAACTAAATCTTTAACACTTATTATAGATGAATTTCAAGATTTTTATAAAGTAAACCCAGCTGTTTTTTCATCTATGCAAAAACTTTGGGATTTAAATAAAAAAGATTCAAAACTACATCTAATTATATGTGGTTCTGTATATTCTCTAATGAAAAAAATATTTGAAGATTCAAAAGAGCCTTTATTTGGAAGAGCTGATTTTAAGATTGTATTGCAACCTTTAAAAGTAGATGTGCTAAAGGAGATATTAGAAGATTACAGTAGTTACTCAAAAGAGAATCTCTTAGATATTTATACAATAACTGGTGGTGTAGCAAAGTATTTGGAACTGTTTGTATTATATGAAGCATTTACGCTTGAAGATATGATAAAAGAGATAGTATCACCAAACTCTCTATTTTTAGATGAGGGAAAAAATAGATTAATTGAGGAGTTTGGAAAAGAATATACAACATATTTTTCTATCCTATCTTTAATGGCATCTTCTAAAACAAGTAGAAGTGAGATTGAATCTGTTTTACAAAAAAATATATCTGGTTATTTGGAAAGGTTAGATAAAGATTATGGTGTGATTAAGCCTATAAAGCCCATAAATGCAAAACCTAACTCAAAAACTCAAAAGTATGAAATTGTTGATAACTTTATCAATTTCTGGTTTAGATTTATTTATAAATATCAATCAATAATAGAAGCTGGTAATTTCACTACTCTAAGAGAGATAATTTTAAGAGATTTTAGCACATATAAAGGAAAATACTTAGAAAAACTGTTTCGTGAAGTTTTTATAGAGCTTGGTGCATATACAAATATAGGTAACTACTGGGAAAGAGGAAACAGGAACGAGATAGATATTGTTGGGATTAACGATATGGAGAAAAAACTAGATATTTATGAGGTAAAGATAAATCCGAAAAAACTTAATAGGAATGAGTTAGTATTAAAATCTGCAAATTTAATAAAAAGTTACGCAAACTATAAAATAGAGTATAAACTTCTTTCTCTTGATGATGTGAACTAACTTACGAGAAAGAGAGAGCCTCTTAATTCGTAAGTTGTATTATCAATAGGCTTTAGGTCTACTCTTCATCTTCTTTAACCACAAAATGACAATCGGTCATCGAATATGGACAAGTTTTAGCGATACTCATCTCAAATCTTTCCTCATCAATACCCTCTTGTTTGCGTTCATAATGACGCATTGCAGCACGAAAAGATGTCAGTACCATATTTGCACTATCTTGATGCTCTGTTGAGATTCTCTCTACCTGCTCTCCCTCCGGTTTTGAAGTATCTATTTTTGGAACAGGTATATCAGCATAAGATTTTTTCAGCTCCTCTTCTAGACCTGTCACAGTACAGAGAACGCTCTCTATAGTATCTCCTTTTACCATCTCTGTTAAAAGTGAGCCCAGCGTAGTTGCATCCTGTGTGGCTGAGTTTGTACCAAACATAACATCAGCTATCTTATCATCTTCTCTTTTTATATACATAATTACATAAGTATTTGTTGCATGATCTACACCCATACCAACACCATTTGCATCCTCAAGCTTCCCATAGTTTTGAGGTAGCATAAAATGCCTTCCTATCTCCGCTGTTAACTCATCTTGATTTTCTTCTTGCATGTTTACCTCTACTTTTTGATTGTTAGCTTTTCAATGCTCACGCCATTATCTTTTAAAAATTTTGAAATTATCTCAGAATGAGTATGTTCATATTCTTTTGCGTATACTATCCTTTTTATACCACTAGCGATAAGATTTTTGCTGCACTCACTGCATGGCTCTAGCGTTACATAGATCGTAGCATCTTCTATAGATATACCCTTTCTAGCCGCCCAAATTATCGCATTCATCTCTGCATGTATCTCATAGGTTTTAGACCATTGATGATGTTCTGGTGTATATTTTGCATCCCAATAATCACAACAGTTCATAAACCCAGCAGGAGTACCATTATACCCAGTACTAAGAATCCTGCCATCTTTAACAATAACAGCACCAACCTGTTTAGATACGCACTTTGAAGCTGTAGCTAACTCAGTAGCAATATTTATAAAATTTTCATCACTTAACATCTAGGTTCTAACCTCAATTTTTACCATATTATATCGCAAATATATTTTTACTTAACCTAATTTTAACTAATCTTTACATAGACTTACAAAAAAGGATTTTGTATGGCAAATAAAAAATTTATCTATTTTATAACAATTTTTTCTATCGTTGTTACTCTTTTA
>JAYEGN010000108.1:0-13583 GCA_034659115.1 Campylobacterota bacterium | reverse complement strand
TTTATATATACATAAACTGAGAGAGTAAAATTATTATAATAACGAGTGAAAATGGAAAAAGATGGCTTTTAAATATCCAAGGATTTATGCCAAAGAGTTTTTGATTTATGCCTCGTAGTCCAAGCCATAAACCTAAAAATGCTTTTATACTAAGCATAATTTGAAAACTACTCATTCCATCAGATTCTATCTCACCAAAAACATTGAAGAACATGAAAAGTCCACTAGCAACCGCAACCATTAGAGCATAAGGTACAACCTTTCTTACATGTATCATGATCGCTTCTCTTGCTTTAGTGGCTTCATCAGCATCTAGAGTTTGACCCATCTTTGATAGAAATAGATTATCAACAAATAAAAACCCACCATAGATAAAGACTGAGAAAATATGAATAGTATGAATAAATGTGTATGTAATGATATATCCTTTTTTTTGATGAAATTCTAGCATAATATTAAAATAACTGTTGTTGTTTTACATCAATTATAGTAAAATATGTTATGAAAAAAATAAATTATGATGTGTGTGTTATAGGTAGTGGTCCTGCAGGTTTTGCTGCGGCAATGAGGTCGTATGATTTTGGTAATCATGTTTGTATAGTTGAGGGAAATCATATTGGTGGAGCCGGTATATATGATGGAGCACTTAGCTCAAAAACTATGTGGGAACTTTCTAAAGATTTTTCAATTGCAAACAAGGTTGATCGTGGTTATAGAGCTTCAAGCGTAAGTGTTGATTATGAAAAAGTTCGTGATAATGTTTTTGATGCAGTAAGAGAAAAGTCTTATCAGATTCGCTCTCAAATAGAGACTTTTTCTAAAAAAGAGGGTAGCTCTAAAAGTATAACTCTTATAGAGGGTTGGGGAAAGTTTTCTAAAGATAAAACACTTATGGTAGATATGAAACGAGAGGATGATGTAGAAATATTAGCAGATAACTATATTATAGCTACTGGTTCTCATCCACGAAAACATCCTGAGTTACAAAGAAATAAACGAACTATTATAACTTCAGATGATGTACTTAAGCTTAAAAAATTTCCAAGAGAAATCTTAATAGTTGGTGCAGGTATTGTTGGATGTGAGTTTGCTACGATATTTGCAGAGTTTGGTCAAACAAAGGTGCATCTGCTTGATTCACAAGAGAGAGTTATTCCTTTTGAAGATGATGATGTCAGCGATTATGCTGGTAACATGTTAGAAGATATAGGTGTTCTTATACATCATAAAGCATCTTTAAAAAGTATCAAACAATATGACAATCATACAGAAGTTACCCTTGATTATAAAGATGGACACTGTAAGGTTTTTAGTGTAGATGTAATCCTTGTGTCTATCGGTCGTGTTCCAAGTGTTAAAAAGTTAGGTCTTGAAAATCTTGGCATAAAACTTACAGATAGAGGATTGTTAGATGTAGATGATCATTGTAAAGTTATAGACAATATATATGCAGCAGGTGATATCTCTGGACATAATGCTTTAGTAAATGTTGCTGAAATGGAAGGACGATTTGCTGCAAAAGCTATAGAAAAAAAGATAAAATTTCCACTCCGATATAGAAATATGTCAACTATTATGTTTTTTAATCCTGAAATTTCAGCTGTTGGTTTAAATGAAAAAGAGTGTAGAGAGCTAAATATAGCTTACAAGGTAGTGATTTATAAGCATATTTTAGTATCCCGTGCGATAGCCATGAGAAATAAAGATGGATTTTTTAAGATTATTGTGAGCAATGAAGATAATCCAAAAGTTCTTGGTATGAGGGCAGCTGGTCCTCAATCAGCAGCATCTATTATGTATATAGCAACTCTTATGGATCATGATGTATCTATTGGTGATATTATGAAAACGGTTCATCCCCATCCTAGTATGACAGAGGGTATTCAGGAGTGTATAAGAACACTTCTTGGTAAGTCTATCTATAAACCAGAAGCTTTTCCTCAATATATAAGTTTTAAAAGCTGGAGTCCAGATGAAAAAAATTAAGACAAATAAACTAAGTAAAATACCTGCAATCTTGGACTTTACTCAAGGTGTTACGGGGTTGATTTTAGCTATTTTTATAAGTGGACATATATTGTTTGAAGCTTCTATACTTATATCAAATGAAGCTATGTACAGAGTGACACTTATGTTTGAGGGTTATTACTTTTTTGGAGAAACATATCCTGGAATCATTACATTTTTAGCTGCTGCAATCTCTGCTATATTTATTGTACATGCGGCTATAGCTTTGAGAAAATTTCCAGATAATTATAGACAACATAAGATTATGAAACAACATGTACTTAGTATGAAACATGAGGATACCTCTTTGTGGATTATTCAGCTTACTACAGGCTTTATTATGTTTTTTATCGGTTCTGTACATCTTTATATTATGATGGCAGAACCTTCAAATATTGGTCCATATGCATCTTCTTTTAGAGTTGTTTATGGGCATATGGGTCCATTGTACTTTTTGCTTCTTATCTCTGTCGTCTCACATGCTTTTATCGGTCTTTATCGTTTAGCACTAAAATGGGGATTTATGGAGGGTGAGAACACAAAAGTATCAAGAAAAAGATTTAAGATGCTAATGCGAGTTATGATAGCTCTTTATATAGTTGTTGGTTTAGCAAGTTTAGCGAGGTATACCTATATCGGCTATACTCATAATTACGACGAAACACCTAGGTATAAATCGCAAACAATTAAGCTAGGAGCTCACTCATGAAAGTTATTTATACAGATGTTTTAGTTATTGGTGGTGGTCTTGCTGGCTTGAGAGTTGCTACTGGTGTTAAAGAGAGAGGGCATGATGTTGTAGTCTTAACTTTGGTTCCTCCAAAGCGTTCTCACTCCTCTGCAGCACAGGGTGGCATGCAAGCATCTCTTGCAAACTCAAATATGGGTGAGGGTGATAACGAAGATATACATTTCGCAGATACTATCAAAGGTAGTGATTGGGGAGCTGATCAAGAAGTTGCGAGAATGTTTACACATTGTGCGCCAAAAGCCATAAGAGAGTTAGCTCACTGGGGTGTACCTTGGAGTAGAGTCAAAAGAGGTGATAGACAAGCAGTTATAAATGCTAAAAAAGTAACCATTACAGAAAAAGATGAAGCTCATGGACTTATAACAGCTAGAGATTTTGGTGGTACTAAGAAATGGCGTACATGTTATACCTCAGATGGAACAGGGCACAGTATGCTTTATGCTATGGATAACAAGGCGCATGAAGATGATATAGAGATTCATGAAAGAGAGGAAGCTATCTCACTTATACATGAAAATGGTAGATGCTTTGGAGCGATTTCTAGAAATTTGATGGATGGAGAACTAAAAGCTTACATAGCAAAAGCTACCACCATAGCAACAGGTGGATATGGTCGTATATATAGTGTGTCTACAAATGCTATCATCTGTCAAGGAATGGGTCAGGCGATAGCTTTAGAGAGTGGGGTGGCAACACTTGGAAATATGGAAGCTATTCAGTTTCATCCTACTGCTATTGTACCTGTTGGAATCTTAACTACCGAGGGTTGTCGTGGTGATGGTGGACTGCTTTTAGATAGGGATGGTTATAGATTTATGCCAGATTATGAGCCTGAGAAAAAAGAGCTTGCATCTCGTGATGTTGTAAGTCGTAGAATGACTGAGCATATGAGAAAAGGCAAGGGTGTTAAGTCTAAATATGGCGATCATCTTTGGTTAGATATAACTATCTTAGGGCGTGAGCATATTGAGAAAAATCTAAGAGAAGTAAAAGAGATTTGTGAGAACTTTTTAGGGATTGATCCAGCAGTTGATTGGATACCAGTTCGTCCAACGCAACACTATTCTATGGGAGGAATCCGCACAAAGTATACGGGGGAATCTCAAACGATGAAAGGGCTTTACTCATGTGGTGAAGCTGCTTGTTGGGATATGCATGGTTTTAACCGTCTTGGTGGAAACTCTGTAAGTGAAACTGTTGTCTCTGGGATGCTTGTTGCTGAGTATATAAGTGATTTTATAGATTCAAGTGATAGTGATATGGAGATTCATAGTGCAAAAGTTGGTGCATTTATGAAAAAAGAGCATGATAAATTAGAAAAACTTTTAACAAATAAAAATGGTGAAGATGCTTATGTCTTGCGTCGTCGTATGGAAGAGATAATGATGGATAAGGTAGGTATTTTTAGAAATGGCAATGACCTAAAAGATGCTGTAAATGAGCTTGAAGAGTTACTAAAAAGAAGTGAAAATATAGAAGTTTTTCGTTCTAAATCAAGAGCAGCAAATCCAGCTTTAGTCAATGCTTATAGAACTCAAAAAATGATAAAAGTAGCACTTACATGTGCCTTGGGTGCATATCTAAGAGAAGAGAGCAGGGGAGCTCATTCACGCGAAGATTTTCCTAAAAGGGATGATGCAAATTGGCTAAAGAGAACTATAACTTCATGGCCAAGCGAAAAGCAAACTATACCAAGTGTTAGTTATGAGAATATAGACATATCAACTATGGAGATGCCTCCAGGATTTCGTGGATATGGAAAAGATTTAACTTCTCATCATCCAATGACTAGGGTTAGAAAAGAGAAGGTAGAAGATATAACTCAAAAATTAAAAGAAGCTGGCAAAGATAGATTTGAAATACAAGAAGCCTTGATGCCTTTTAAAGATAAACTTCCCAAAAAGTATCGTGGAATTAATGAAAGATTTGGAGAAAATGTATGAGTAGTGAAAAAACACCAAGAATTTTAAAGATAGGAATACTTCGTTTTGATCCACATGACCCAGAGGATGTACCACATATGGAAACTTTTGAGATTGAAGAGGCTGATGGAATGACTCTTTATATAGTTTTAAATGAGATTAGAGAGCACCATGATAATTCGCTAAAGTTTGATTTTGTATGTCGTGCTGGTATTTGTGGAAGTTGTTCTATGCTGGTAAATGGTAGACCCACTCTTGCATGTAGAACTTTAACATCAACGCTTGGTGAGCATATAACACTTGCACCACTTCCTCTTTTTGAGCTTATCGGTGATTTATCTGTATATACCGGAAAGTGGATGAGGTACCTCAATGAGCATCTGGAAACATGGATTCACGATAAAGAAACACAGCTAGATGTTGATAAGTTAGAGCAGAGGATGGAGCCAGAGTTAGCTGATGAGATATATGAGATAGATAGATGTGTTGAGTGTGGATGTTGTGTTGCTGGATGTGGAACTGTGCAGATGCGACCTAGATTTAAGGGTGCTGTTGGATTGAACAAGATAGCAAGGTATCATTTAGACCCTCGTGATAAAAGAACTGATGAGGAGTATTATGAACTTATTGGTGATGAGGATGGTATCTTTGGTTGTATGACCCTTCTTGGCTGTGAAGATGTATGTCCAAAAGATCTGCCACTCCAAAGTAAGATAGCATATCTTAGACGGATGATGATAAAAACCTCTATGAAAAACTAGAAGAACTCTTTGGGGTAGTATAGCTTCATGACCAATAAAGTATGTTAAAATATGCTTATATATAAAAACAAATAGGATATAAAATATCGATAAAAATAGATTTATTAAAAAATGTACAGAGCCCGATTTTGAAAAACTATCAAAAAGAACAACATTATCAACAGGTATGATTCTAGAGTGTATGCTTGTTCAATACTTTAAAAAAGCTTATAAACTTATATCTAACAATAAAACTAAAGGCTAATACAAGAATTAGCCTTTATCTATTTTAGCGTTACCTAGCCTCTGAAGTTGCTATATAATTAGGTTCATCTGTAACTTCAGGAGCAATCTCTATAAAAATTTATTGGGGAGATAGTTCCGGTTATAACCAACAAGACTGGCATTATTTAAGCTTTTTTTCTATCTCCAAAGATGGTTTATCTATATAAAAACCTTGTGAGTATTCTATCCCCATATCTACAACTTTATCCATAACGGTACTAGAGTGCACATACTCTGCAATAACTTTTATGCCTAATTTATTTGCAAACTCAATAATAGTCTCTACGATAAGGTAAGAGTTTTTATCTGTATCTATATTTTCTATCAAAGAGCCATCAATCTTTAAAAAATCTACATTCATCTTAATCAGATAAGAAAAATTTGAGTATCCATCTCCAAAGTCATCTATGGCTATCTTCGCTCCATATCTTCTTACCTCTTTGATAAATCTCATAATTTTGTCAAAATCTTTCACAGCCTCTGATTCTACTATCTCAAATATCACTCTTTTTGATGCATGACTTGATTTTAGTTTGCTCAAGATAAACTCATATATTTCGCCATTAACAATATCTTCCATAGAGAGATTTATACTAAAGTCATACCCATTTTTTTCAAAAATTTCAAAGGATTTTTTTATAATTGTTTTTGTAACTTCATCATAGACTTTTATCCTTTTTGATATGGGTATAAAAAGTGCTGGGGATATAACATTATTGTTTTCATCCAAAAGTCTAGCTAAACATTCATATCTGCCTATCTTAGAAGTTTTATTGTCAATGATAGCTTGAAAATATGGAATTATCTTGTTGTTATCTACCGCATGTCTAACGATGTTAGAGATGTTTAGATTTTTTTCATATTCATTTTCAAAACCCATTCTATTTTCATATATCCAAAATGGAAGTCTTTTTTCTTTTGCATATTTTAAAGCCATAGAAACTTTTGAAAAAACATTTTCCTGTTTATAATTTGTGCAAGATGCTAAAGTTAAACTCACACTTATCTCAGTCTCTTGGTAGTTGATATATATGTTTTTTATCCTCTCGTAAAGGCTTCTTAGATAACTTTTTAATTCATAAAACTCTAACTCATCTTCTAAGTACATAGTAAATTCTGTTCCGGAGACTCTATATATCTTTTCATCAATATTTTTTATGAGAAATTCACCAATTTGCTCGATAATATAATCACCAATTATGAAACCATAAAAATTATTGAATGTGTCAAAATTGTCAATGGCTATTGTTATAAGCGTAAACTTGTCTTTATCATGCAGGTCATTTCTTAGTTGGTATAAGTTTGGAAAAGAGGTTAGATGATCGGTAAAATATTTGCTAATAAGTTGGTTTTTATAATCATTTAGCTTTAGCTCTTTTTGATTGTTACTCTCTTGAAGTTCTTGTAAAATCTCATCACTTATAAGTGTGTCATCAATCTTTTTATTAACACTATAAACCACTAAAGTAGTTTGAGATTTGTCAAGATATTTTAACATTACAAGTTTAACAGTTGGAAGATTTTTTTCTAGTTGAGATTTTAGATTTTGAACTAAAACAGTATTGTGCATATACGATAACAGATGAATAAGTAGATTTTTATTTCTTAATTGAACTATCTCTCTTACTGTACTGCCCACCTCACTTGATGAAGTAAGCACAAAAGTATTAATTTGTAGAGTATTATCTTTTTTTGTCATATGTAAAATATCCTTTGAACTAATTTCTCATCATTGTAAAAAAAGTATATTAAGTGTTGCGTCATATCTAAATTTTTTGTTGTTTGTTGATGCTAAATATCCTTTTTTCTTATCTGTTTTTACGCGAATTATATTATAACATGTCCTACAAACTTACTCATATCATCCATGATTTCAGAGCCTTTTCTAAAACTAAGTCCACATGCTTCATATGCAAAAAATACTCCAGCTTGATATTTTGCACCTTTAGCATCTTTTGGAAACTCTACATATTCTTGATATACTTTTTTGTAGTTGTCATACGGACCATCAATTTGCTCTTCTACAGTGCCATTTGAGTCTATTATTTTGGTATTTGCACCCTCTCTACCAAAAACTGTTTTTTCAACATGTTTAATACCTTTGAGTGGCTCAAATGCTGTTTTTAAAAGGTATGGTGAATCAGGAAAAAGATCACACAAGATTTTCATCATCCCCTTTGATTGAAATAGAAGCGTATATGCTGGATTTAAAATAATAGCTTTTTGGTTTTGTATAATATTTGTAAGTGTAGTTGCAAGCTCAGGTTCATCTATCGCTATATCTTCCCATGGATAAAGCTTGAACCAGTATTCATATTTATTATCATGTGCATCAAATATGCCATTTTCATCAAAATGCACATTTTGCAAATACTCAAATGCTGTGTTAAACCCTGCATCTGTTGCCATCTGCTGAAGAAGTCTAGTTGTAGCCTCTTCCTCCTCATTTTCAGCTATTGATGAAAAAAGTATCTTCCAACCATCATATCTCTCATCAAAAACTGAAGTATCATCAAAAAGAGTGATAAGCCTTTTAAAGTTTTCACTTATAGCTTCATAAACATTGTTAAACTGTTTTGCCTCATCCATATCATTATATTTTAAAATAGCCCATTGAAGCAGTGCCGTTTCAAACAAAGATGTAGGGGTGTCAGCATTAAATTCTATGAGCTTAATATCTTTTGAATCTACCCCACCTGCTAAATCAAAGCGACCATATATGTGCCAATGAACATCATTTTCCCAGCTCTTTTTTATCACATCAACTAGATTAAAAGGAATACCTAAATCAAAAAACAGGTCATTTGTTATTACATATTCAGCAGCCTCAACGAACATATCATAGATCTCATTAGTCGCTTCATAATAAGCTTCTGCCTCACTTGATGATATCTCAACTAACTCATCATTTATATATTTACTGCCATCGCTATCAGTATGCCAAGAAAAGCCTAGCTCTTCTAAATAGTTATCATCTATCGAATTTAATTTTTGCAGAGTAATCATTATTAACTTCCATAACTTCTACTAGAAGATTTTTTATTTGATGATCCAAAAAAGCTTTTTTTAGATGAGCTCTTAGAACTTCTTGATGCAGCAGATCGACTATAAGCACTTTTATTGCTGCTTGCTGAATTTTTAGCAAAGTTTTTATTATTCATCAAGGCATTTCCTATCATATTTCCAAGCAGTGAACCTGCTGCAACTGCTAGTATTGTTCCAGCTAATCCCATCCCTGCGCTTCCTGCACCATCTTGAATAGTTTCGCTAGTTCCATCTTGAACTTTTTGATACTCCTGCTCTGCAAGTGCTTTCATCTCAGCTTCATTCATAAATCGTTCTGTTGTATTTCCGTTGGCATCTTTTTGGCGAATTATTGCACGAGATTCTCCATCTGTTGGCATCTCCTCAACTACAATATATTTTCCATTTGCCTGTTGCTCAATAACTAAAAATCTATTTTGCTGTTGCTGCTCTTGCGGTGCCTCACATCCAGCCAATACACTCATCATCATCACACCTGCACTACCCAACGCGATACCACTAGCAATACTTGAAATATGTCTCATTCTTTTAAATCCTTTTTACTTAATGTTATAGTTTTCTTTAGTTCATAATCATAGATAGTGATCTCATCTCTACCACTGTAGTATTGATCACCTGTATATGAATATTTAGCATCATTATAGGTGATGTTTTTTTTCATAAACATCATACCACCTACTGTATGACCAACTGTTGGGATGAGAGTTGAAAAAGATATGAAAAATAGAGAACCAATGAAAATAAGGGTTATTTTAATATTTGCAATATATGTATTAATAAAGCCAATAATTAAACTAACAAAAATATAAATATATATATTTTGATTATCTACAAATAAAATATTATAGTATAAATCTACATTGTAAAAATCTATATAATGGAGTTTAACACCTAAAAAGATAAAAAAATCTAAAATAAATGTATAAAACATACCAGTAAGAAGTGCTTGCATAAATTTACTCATCTCAGCTTAATCCTTTTTACGCTGTTCATCTTATAAAGAGAAGATGAACTTAATTCTTTTAATCTATCTTTGTTCTCTATAATTATATCGGTTTTTTTCTCACAAAACTCACGATTAAAATTTTTATTTGCTTCATTTGCAGAAGTTGAGTAGTGCCAAGTGGAATCTCTAAGTAGTTGAGAGTTGAGTGATATATCTGCCACTCTAAAAGATCTGTTTTTTATGATAAAACTTGTTTTATTTGAGCGACGAACTATATTTTTAAATCTCTGAGGAACTCTCTGCTTAGAGTTTAAAAGAGTTCTAAAGTTTTTGTATACTTTTATAAATGGCTTAGCTGAATCTCTCTGTTTTATCTCTTGTAATTTTTTCTCATCTTGTGATAAAAAACCAACTGTAGTATCGCTCTGTGTTAGAATGACTTTCACGCTTAAGCGAGAAAGTCTTGTATCGCTTGAACATCTGACCATGAATCATCACTCATCTCATCAAGTGCTAAGATTAATGCTCTTGCAGCACTTAGTGTTGTAAAATATGGGATACTTTTCCTTAAAACCTCTTGACGAATAACCACAGCATCTTTTTTGGATGTGTTATTATCAGAAGTATTAATAGCCATCGATATCTCGTCATTTTTCATACTATCTTCTATATTTGGACGACCCTCTGAAATCTTAAGAACTACTTCACAAGGGATGCCATCTTTTTCTAAGATGCTTTGAGTTCCTTTAGTTGCTACAAGTTTAAAGCCATGTCTGTGAAGACCACTTCCTATTTCACTTGCATATTGCTTATCGCTATCTACAAAAGATAGGAAACAAGTTCCCTCTGTTGGGATGTTGTTTCCAGCTGAGAGTTGAGCTTTTGCAAAAGAGATACCGAAGTTTGAGCTTATCCCCATAACCTCGCCTGTTGACTTCATCTCTGGGCTTAGAACTAAGTCTGCACCTATAAGTTTATGGAAAGGGAAAACTGCTTCTTTTACAGAAACATGACCTTTAAGACGAGGTTTTAAAAGACCATTAGCCTCTTGAACTATGTTGTATTTATCATAATACTCTAGTGAACTTCTAAGACTCTCTCCAACCATAACACGAGTAGCAACTTTTGCTAGTGGCATACCAGTAGCCTTAGAAACAAATGGAACTGTACGAGATGCACGAGGATTTACCTCGATAAGATAAATCTCATCTTGATAGATTGCATACTGAACATTCATAAGTCCAACAACACCAAGTCCTAAAGCGATAGTTTTAGTTTGTTGCTCCACTTTTTCTATCATAGCTTCACTCAAGTTTACAGGAGGAAGTGAACAAGCACTATCTCCAGAGTGAATCCCAGCTTCTTCTATATGTTGCATAACAGAACCGATATAAACATCAGTTCCATCACTTATGGCATCAACATCAAGCTCTATAGCTTGGTCAAGGAACTTGTCTATAAGAACAGGTGCCTCGTTTGAAACAGAGATAGCAAGTGTCATATACTCTGCTAGTTCTTCTTGGCTATAAACTATCTTCATACCACGACCACCAAGAACAAAAGATGGACGAACTAGAACTGGAAAACCAAGTTCCTCAGCGATAGGTGCAGCTTCCTCTTTTTTACGAGCTAAACCGTTTTCAGGTTGTTTCAGTCCATTTTGTATTACAAAGTTTGAAAACTGTTCTCTGTCTTCTGCCAAATCAATAACAGCAGAAGTAGTTCCAGCTATCTTGGCCCCTATCTTAGTAAGTGAGTCTGCAAGTTTTAGAGGAGTTTGTCCACCAAAGTGAACGATAATTCCATCTGGTTCTTCATTCTCGTTAACCTCTCTTACATGTTCAAAATCGATAGGCTCAAAGTAAAGAACATCAGATGTATCGTAGTCAGTTGAAACAGTTTCGGGATTACAGTTGTACATGATACACTCTATATCCATCTCTTTTAGTGCAAAAGCAGCGTGAACACAACAGTAGTCAAACTCTATACCTTGACCGATTCTGTTAGGTCCACCACCAATGATTAGAACTTTTTTCTTCTCACTAACTCTGTTTTTAGCAGTTGGTGATGCTACTATGTTTGTAGTTGAGTAAAGATATGGTGTAAGTGCTTCAAACTCAGCAGCACATGTATCAACTTCGTTGAACTCTAAAGATATGCCAAGTGCTTTTCTTTTCTCATATACCTGCATTTCGCTAACTTCTACATGTGAGTTTTTAGCTATAAGTTGTGAGATTCTTTTATCTGAAAAACCATCAACCTTAGCCTCTCTCATAGAGTTTGCATCGCTTAAAATAGTATCTTTTATAGTTGATTCTAGCTCTATCATCTCTTGAAGTTGATACAGGAACCAGTGGTCTATTGCACATGTATCAAACATCTCATCTATGCTCATACCTCTTCTAAAACCTTCAGCAACATAAAGGATTCTATCCGCATTTGGTCTTCTGATTTCATGTTTGATAAAATCATCATCAGCATCTATCTCATCAAAACCACAAAGTCCAGTTTCAAGTGAACAAAGAGCTTTCTGAACAGACTCTTTAAATGTTCTACCCATAGCCATAACTTCACCAACTGATTTCATACTTGTACTTAATGTACTCTGTGCTTCTGGGAATTTTTCAAATGTAAAACGAGGGATTTTAGTGATAACATAGTCAATCACTGGTTCAAATGATGCAGGAGTGCCAGTAATGTCATTTGTAATCTCATCAAGAGTATAGCCAACTGCTAAAAGTGTAGCAACTTTAGCGATAGGGTAACCAGTAGCCTTAGATGCTAAAGCAGAAGAACGACTTACTCTAGGGTTCATCTCTATAACTATCATTCTCCCAGTTTTAGGACATATACTAAACTGAACATTAGACCCACCAGTATCAACACCGATCTCTCTTAAGATGTCAAAAGATGCATTACGCATTCTTTGGTACTCTTTGTCTGTAAGAGTAAGTGCAGGAGCAACAGTGATACTATCCCCTGTATGAACACCCATAGGGTCAAAGTTCTCTATAGCACAGATGATGATACAGTTATCTGCTTTATCACGGATAACTTCCATCTCATACTCTTTCCAACCAAGCATAGACTCCATAATCTCTATCTCGCTAACCGGAGAAGCAGAAAGTCCTTCTTCGGCTAACTTTTTAAACTCTTCCATATTATAAGCAACACCTGAACCACCACCTGCTAAAGTAAAAGATGCTCTACTGATGACAGGAAAACCTATCTCTTTAACTGCTTCTATAGCTCCATCAACGGTATACGCATTTTTACTTTTTGGCAAATCCATACCAATTTTTATCATAGCTTCATTAAAAGCTGAACGGTCTTCACCTTTATGTATAGCTTCTGGAGTTGCACCTAAAAACTCTACTCCCTCAAGCATACCTTTTTCATACATGCTAGTAGCAACATTTAGTGCAGTTTGTCCACCCATGGTAGGTAAAACAGCATCTACGCTCTCTTTTTTGATAATCTCTGCAATAACATCTTCTTTGATAGGTTCTATATAAGTTCTATCAGCAAACTCTGGGTCAGTCATAATAGTAGCAGGGTTTGAGTTGATAAGAACTACGCGATAGCCTTGCTCTTTTAGAGTCTTAACAGCTTGAGTTCCAGAGTAGTCAAATTCACAAGCCTGACCGATAACAATCGGACCAGAGCCTATAAGTAAAATAGTGTTTATATCGGTGCGTTTTGGCATTTTTTACCTTTTGAAAATGTATAAAATAAATTTTATTATTATACAAAAAAGGTACTTAAAAATTGATGAGTTTTATCCCAAATAATTCCATAAGGATTTATAAAATTTATCTATGCTTGTGCTTAAGGGATGTTTAGTAAAAATTTTAAGCCACCTTATTGGTGGTGTAAATTTTTAATGA
>JAYEGN010000107.1:0-13700 GCA_034659115.1 Campylobacterota bacterium | reverse complement strand
TCCTCTATGATATATACAGTTATAGGTTTAAAAAAAAGTACAACAAGAAGTACAATAGATGATAAAATATACTTTAGCACTAAACGCTCCTATTTTTTTGCATTTTACTATAGGTTCCCTATATATAATTTTAAGATATAATTTACTATGAATAAAATTACAATAATTGCAACACTATTTTTTATAGTTTTAGCATTTTTAATATTTATGAAAGAGGATACTAAGAGTTTGTCTTATGAAGTTTTAAAAGATGATGCTATCATACTTGCTTTTGGGGATAGTTTAACTTATGGTTTTGGTGCATCTAGCGAGTTTAGTTATCCATACATGTTAGGTAAAAAAAGTTCTTTAAAGGTTATAAATGCAGGTGTCAATGGTGAGTTTTCAGCTGAGGGTTTGGAGCGTCTTGGTGAGTACTTAAAACAAAAACCAAGCTTAGTTATCCTTTGTCATGGCGGTAATGACATCTTAAATAATCTCTCACATGTAGAGCTTAAAAGTAATCTCTTAAAGATGATAAACCTCATAAAAAATACAAAAGCAGAGATCCTACTTGTGGGTGTCCCTGATTTTAACACCTTTAGCTTTGCGCCACCTTCTTTGTATGAAGATGTAGCAGAGGAAACTGGAGTATTGTTTGAAGATGAGGTTTTAACATATATAGAGTTACACCGTTCTTTAAAGAGCGATTATGTCCATCCAAATGAAAAGGGTTATGAGATGATGGCAGATAGTTTTATGGAGATTCTATTGAAAAATGGACTCCTTTGATTCTTAGAGGTTCTAATTATTTTAACATCGGTTTTAAGATATAGGCAAAGATGCTTTTACTATCAACAACAATGTCTGTTTGTGTTTGCATACCAGGTATTATGGTGTGTTGTATTCCTTTTATTTAATTTAAATTTATCTAACTGTCTTTGGAAGTGAATAATCAACCGTATGATCACAGCTTCCATCTTTTTCACAATCATTTATACCATCTCTGTCTGCATCCCAACTTTGATGCATCTTGTCTTGCGTAACTATTGTCACATCTAAATCAAATGAAGCTATATGCTCTCTTCTGGCTTCATTTCGTGTAAAATAAACTCTTATAATATACTCTCCCCCTTCAAACAGTCTACTCTCATATCTGTTTGGATTAGCCATATTTTGCCCTACAAATATCGAGATTTTGCTACTAGGTGGATTTACATTAAAAAAAACAAATCTGTTTGACGACTTTAAATCAACTCTAATTTTTTGACCAGACTTGATATTTACTCTATAATCAACACAATTATAACCTTTTATTGTTGCACTGTTTTTTAGTACTACTTCACTAGAAAACAGTATGAACGGTAATATTAGTAAAATTAACTTCATCATTTTAACCCAGCTCCTAAGATCTTGTTCTGTTATTATAAGATAATATAGAGTTATTGTACAGATATTTTAAATAATTTAAGTTAAAACCCAAATAATTCCATAAGAATAAAAAATTTAAACTATCATTGCACTCAAGGCAGGTTCATTAAAAATTTACACCACCAATAAGGTGGCTTAAAATTTTTACTAAACATCCCTTAAGCACAAGCATAGATAAATTTTATAAATCCTTATGGAATTATTTGGGTAAAAAACCTTATTTGAAAATTTTACCGTTTTAAGCTATAGTTTATGGGTACATGTAGTATGAGTTCTTCCTTTGGTTTTGGAAAATTTCCAGATAAGTTTTCTATGGTTTTAATGGCTGCTCGGCTTAGGATCTCCTCTTTTGAAGATAAAACTTCTATGGAGTGTGCTGTTGCATCTGTGGATAGTATAAACCTTATCTTCACTACTCCAACTTTACCTCTTTTTCTGGCTCTTTTTGGATAGTATAGATTATCTTGGAGAAGCTTAACGATTTGAGCTATATGCTTTTCTAGGTAGTCTTGTTCTAGTCGTTGTTGTTTTGCATGTGGATCTTCAACATATTCTTCAACTGGTGTTTGCGTGACCTGTTCTACAATCTCTACTGGCTCTGCAACCACCTCTTTGGGCTCTTGAATAATCTCCTCTTGGAGTTTTGGAATAACTACGGGTTCTTTTTTGATTTTTTCTATTTTTTTTATTATAGGTTTAGGCTTTGGTTTAGGCTTTGGTTTAGGCTTTGGTTTAGGTTTAGGTTTAGGTTTAGGTTTAGGTTTAGGTTCGACAATAGGTTCGACAATAGGTTCGACGATAGGTTTAGGAGTTGGCTTCACAACTGGTTTTTCATGAATAATATTACAAAGCTTAACACAAACTTTTTTTTCACAGATAGTTTTTTCAACAGCAGGTATATTTTTCCATGCGATAAATAAAAGCAGTAGAAATAATGAATGAAATGCCAAGGAGATAAAAAATGAACTGCTGTGTCTAATCATGGATGAGATAGTAGCTAATTATATGTTACATAAGTATTAAAATAGAAACTAGACTCCGGATAAATTCCGGAGTGAGAAAAGTGTTTGATTTGGAATGACTGAGTTGTCTACATAGCTCTTTTAAACTCAGGATATGCTTCAACACCACATTCGCTGACATCCATACCCTCAAGTTGTTCATCATCATCAGCTCTAAATCTAGCTACTTTATTGATCAGATATAAAACTATATAAGATGCGGTAAATGCAAAAATTCCAACAATAGCTACGCCTTTGAGTTGATCCATAAATGATACTTCACTTACAAAGATACCAACAGCTAAAGTTCCCCATATTCCATTTATAAGGTGAACCGACAATGCACCAACGGGATCATCTAGTTGTAACTTATCAAAAATAGGCACGGCTAAAACAACTAAAGCACCACCGATAATACCTATTAAGATAGGTGTGTACATGTCATACAGATCAGGACCTGCTGTAACAGCAACTAGCCCACCCAAAGCACCATTTAAAATCATCGTAATATCAAAGAGTTTGTATCTAAAATACATAAGAAAACCAGCAATTATAGCACCTGCTAAACCTGCTGTGTTTGTGTTCATGATGGTTTTGGCAACTAGATTTGCATTTTCTACACTAGAGATTGATCCAACACTACCGCCATTAAAACCAAACCATCCTATCCATAGAAGAAATGCACCAAGTACAACCAAGGGGATATTAGAAGCCGGAATAACTCTGATCTTGCCATTTACATAACGACCCTTTCTTGATCCCATTATAAGGATAGCAGCTAAAAGTGCCCAACCACCAGTTGAGTGTATAACTGTTGATCCTGCAAGGTCATGCATGTTGATATCTAAAAGTGTTCCAGCTAGCATATCTGCCCCCCAGCTAATGTTTACAACTGTTGGATAGATTAGCCCACCCATAACAACTGCAAAAATTGCCAATGGGATGATGCGAACTCTCTCACTAACACCACCACTCATAATGTTTATAGTTTTTCCAACAAATGCCATTTGAAAAAGGAATGCAGCCCATATACTCATACTGTCATTATCCCAAGAGCCAAAAGCAAGTGAATAACCAATAAGCAAAAATGCTAAAGAAGCAACAGCGTAAATCATTACATTGATTGTCAATACCGATGTAACATTTTTTGTACGCACTAAACCAGCTTCGAGCATAGCAAACCCTGGAACCATAAATATGATAAGCACCATAGAAAATAGTGCAAAGAATGTGTCGATGATATATTTAAAATCGGCTTCTAACATGTGATAAACCCTTCTTCTTTGTTTTTAAGTCAATTAAAGTGGATTATAGCTTAAATAAGATGCAGGTTTTTTTAAAATTGCTTAAATTTTAATCAATGTGGAAGTTATTCTGGGATTTACCCAGAATATAATTGATGTTAAAAGCCTTAAATTTAGAGTTTAACTATACAGCTTCACCATCAGTTTCACCAGTTCTAATTCTGATGATCTGTTCTATATCGCTTACAAATATCTTACCATCACCTATCTTACCAGTTCTAGCAGCTTCTACTATTGTGCTGGTAACCTGTTCAACGCTGTCATCATTTACTATCATTTCCATTTTAATTTTTGGTAAAAAATCTACTACATATTCAGCACCACGGTAAAGTTCACTATGACCCTTTTGGCGACCATAACCTTTAACTTCGCTTACAGTCATACCATCTATACCGATCTCAGCTAGTGCATCTTTTACATCTTCTAATTTAAACGGTTTAATTATCGCTTCTACTCTTTTCATTTTATATCTCCAGATATTTTATTTTTGTATTATATCATATTACATGTAGAGTTTATTATCTCTACATGTAGAGGTCTTAATAACCTATAAGTTTATAGACTTTTCGCCATGAACAACTTCATCAAGACCACGACTCTCAGTCTCTTCATCAACTCTACCACCACCTGTAATTGCAGATGCTATAAAGAAAACGATTGCAGTAGCAATACCTGAATAAACTATAGTTAATCCGATAGCAGCAAACTGACTTCCAAGCTGACTCATCATGTTATAATCATCAGCCATAGCATAATCAGCTATAAAGATAGCAGTTGCGATTGAACCCCAGATACCAACAAGACCATGAATCCAAAACGCATCAAGCGAGTCATCAACTTTGAACATAGTTTTAAGTTTAGAAACACCAAAGAAACCTAAGGCACCACCAACTAGACCGATTATTATCGCACCCTCAACACCAGCACTTCCTGAAGCAGGTGTAATAGCAACTAGACCAGCAACAGCACCAGATGCAGCACCTACAAGTGTTGCTTTTTTATACACTAACCACTCAACTAAAACCCAACCGATAACACCAAGAGATGCAGCAACATTTGTTACAAGGAATGCAGAAGCAGCAGTTCCATCAGCAGCTACTTGACTACCAGCATTGAAACCGAACCAACCGAACCATAATAGAGCAGCTCCAAGTGCTACTAAAACAGGAGAAAAAGGCTTCAGAGCAGCTTTTCCATAATCTTTTCTTCTTCCAAGCATCATAGCTACAACAAAACCAGCTACACCAGCATTCAGGTGAACAACAGTACCACCAGCAAAATCCATTTCACCAAAGTATAGTGTTTCACCACCACCCCATGCCCAGTGAGTTACAGGAGCATAAACAACAACTACCCATAGTGCTGCAAATATCATAAATGTAGAGAACTTAACTCTCTCTATCATAGAACCACTCGCAATCGCTACCGCGATAGCAGCAAATGTTCCTTGAAAGGCTACAAAAAGAAGCTCAGGGATAGTTCCACTTAAACTTTCATTTGTAATACCTGAAAGTAAAACCTTTCCAGTTCCAATAAAGTCGCCATCACCAAAAGCTACCGAGTAACCAACTAAAACCCATACTAAAGTACCAACAGCGTAAGCACCTAAACTCATACCTATAGTATTTAGTACATTTTTACTTCTTGTTAAACCACCGTAAAAAAGTGCTAAACCTGCAGGTGTCATTAACATTACAAAAGCCGTAGCAACTAACATCCAAGCAGTATCTCCACTACTCAATGTATCCTCAGCAAATACCAAAGTAGGCAGTGCTAATAAAACCAAAAACAATCTCTTCATTTTCTATCCTTATAGTTTATCTGCTCAAATTGTACTACTAACCATCAGTAAAAAATACAAAAATATGATTAAAAATTAATCAATCGAATATTTTAATAATTTAACATAAATATGGGTAAAAGCTTTTTAAGTATTTTTTAGATAACATAAGCCAATTAATTTACTAGGGTGTTTTAAATGAGCAATTTGTTAGACAATGACGATATTCAGACAATAAATATAGAAGAAACTCTCCAAAATAGTTACCTTGATTATTCTATGAGCGTAATAGTAGGTCGTGCCCTGCCAGATGTTCGTGATGGTCTTAAGCCAGTTCATAGAAGAATCCTTTATGCGATGGATAAGCTAAACCTCTCTCACGGTGCAAAGTTTAAAAAATCTGCTCGTATAGTTGGTGATGTGATAGGTCAGTATCATCCACATGGTGATACAGCGGTTTATGATGCACTTGTTCGTATGGCACAAGATTTTTCTATGCGTATGGAACTTGTAGATGGTCAAGGAAACTTTGGTTCTGTTGATGGTGACTCTGCTGCTGCGATGAGATATACTGAAGCTCGTATGACAAAGTATGCTGGAGAACTTCTAAAAGACTTAGATAAAAATACGGTAAATATGATAGAGAATTACGATGGCACCACAAAAGAGCCAGATGTGATGCCTACTCGGGTTCCCAATCTTCTTATAAATGGTTCTTCTGGTATTGCTGTTGGTATGGCAACCAATATTCCTCCACATAACCCTAAGGAGATTTTAACTGGTCTTAAAGCACTCTTAGCAAACCCTAACATCTCCTTAGTGGAGTTAATGGAGCATATAAAGGCACCGGATTTTCCAACTGGCGGTATTATCTTTGGAAAAAAAGGAATTACAGAGGCGTATGAAACAGGACGCGGTCGCATAAAAGTTCGTGCTAAAACCCATATAGAACAGCAGGGTAAAAAAGAGATTATTGTTATCGATGAACTTCCATATCAGGTAAATAAATCTCGTTTAATAGAAAATATTGCAAATCTTGTAAAAGATAAGATGATAGATGGTGTTTCACTTATTCGTGATGAATCAGACCGTGATGGTATGAGGGTCGTGATAGAGTTAAAAAGAGATGCTATGAGTGAGATTGTTTTAAATAATCTTTATAAGCAAACAAGCATGCAGACTACTTTTGGTATCATTATGCTATCTATCTTAAACCAAGAACCTAGGATATTAGGTATTATAGAGATATTAAAACATTTTATAAATCACCGCAAAACTATCATCATTCGTAGAACTATTTTTGACCTTGAAAAAGCAAAAGCTAGAGCTCACATCTTAGAGGGCTTGAAAAAAGCCTTAGATATTATCGATGAAATTATCAAGGTTATAAAAGCGAGTAAAAATATAGAAGAAGCAAGAGATAACCTAATGTCAAGCTTTGACTTTTCTCAAATTCAAGCACAAAGCATTGTAGATATGCGTCTTGGTAAGCTTACTGGTCTAGAGCGTGAAAAAATTGAAAATGAGTTACGAGAACTTATGGAGTTGATTGAGTACTTAGAATCAATTTTAAGAAGTGAAGAGGTTTTACATGGCATAATAGATGAGGAGCTAGATGAATCTTTAGTAACTTATGGCTCAAGCGATAGAAGAACAGAGGTTGAAGATGACTATGATGATATAGACATAGAAGATCTTATACCAAATGAACCGATGGTAGTAACTATCACTCATAGAGGTTATATCAAAAGAGTTCCTTTAGCTTCTTACGAGAAACAAAAAAGAGGCGGTAAGGGTAAAACAGCTGTTACTACTTATGATGATGATTTCATAGAAAACTTCTTTACATGTAACACTCATGATACTTTGCTCTTTGTTACAGATAGAGGTCAATTACATTGGTTGAAAGTTTATCGTATTCCAGAGGGAAGTCGTATAGCTAAGGGTAAAGCGGTTGTAAACCTTGTAAGTCTAGTAGCAGATGAGAAGATATGCTCAATAAATCCAACAACTGACTTTTCAGATGAAAAAAGCCTAGTCTTCTTCACTCAAAAAGGTATTGTAAAGCGAACAAACTTAAGTGAGTTTTCAAATATCAGAACAAATGGTGTGAGAGCTATAGCTCTTGATGATGATGATACTCTAATAACTGCAAAAATTGCAGATAAAGATATTAAGTATCTTTTCATTGTTACTAAGTTAGCCCAGTGTATCAAGTTTGAGATAGAGAAAACTCGTGACCAAGGTCGTAATACTCGTGGAGTAAGAGGAATCAAGTTCAAACATGATAATGATGTGGTTATAGATGCTAATATTATTGCAAATGATAAACAAGAGATATTGGTAGTAGCTGAAAAAGGTATCGGTAAGAGAACTGATGCCGGAGAGTATAGATTGACGAATCGTGGTGGTTCTGGTGTGATAGCTATGAAGATGACTTCTAAAACTGGCAAAAATATTGTTGGTTGTCTGATGGTGGATGAAGCTATGGATATGATGGCACTCACAAAAGCTGGTAAAATGATACGAGTAGATATGCACACAATCTCTAAATCTAGTAGAAATACATCTGGTGTTTACATTGTTAAGGGTGATGAAGTAGCAAGTATTTCTCGTTGTCCAAAAAAGGAAGAAGATGAAAATCTTGAGTTGCCTGATAACTTAGGATTAAACTTGGAATAATTGTTGCTTAAATTCCTACATTATGAAATCATTTAGGAGATATAGATGAGAAAGATAGTAGTTTATAGCATAATCCTTGCTTTTATGTTTGCAGGTTGTTCAAATAAAGAGGAGTGTTGCCCAGGATATGAGTCTGTAAAGCAACCTGATAAATGCGTTAAAATTAGATCAGAGTGTGAAGATAAAAAAAATTCTTATAATGAAGAGGTTAGACAACCCAAATCTGCACCTATTGTTATTAAAAAGCCGGTAGAACAAAAGTGTGATGAACCTGTCTTAAGAGAAGCTCAACCATTACTTATTAGTGTTGTTGGTCAAGGTGTAGCTCCAATAAATACAGCATCTCCTGCACAAGCTTATGCCCTTGCCAAAAGAGCTGCTATAGCAGATGCTTACAGATTGATAGCTGAGAAAGTAAAAGGTGTTCGTGTTGATGGGCAAGATTTAATTAAAAATATGATGGTAAAAAGATCAACAGTTCGTACTTCAGTAAATGCAATGGTTAGAAATGCAAAAGTTGTTGAAACAACCTTCAAAGAGGGTTTATGCGAAGTAGAGATGGAAATCGTACTTTCTTACTCAAACTTTTCTCTTTAATACTCCTTACATCACTTGCTCTTAGTGCAAGTGAGTATCTTGTCTCTTATAGATATATCGTTAAAAATGCTCTCTTGTATAATGACACATTAGACATATCTGACTCCATGAAACCATGTTTTGGGATACCACAAGAAGAGCTTATTTTGCAAAATAATTCAAATAATGATTTTAGAAAGATTATATCTACAAACTCTCAAGAGTTTATAGACTATATGCATAAACTTGGTCTTCATGTAGAGAGTTTAGATATCACAAAAGATTATCAAACTAAATCAACTACAATTTTAACACTTAAGACCACTTGCTTCAAAGTCGATTTTAATGATACTTTTGCTAGAATCACTCCTTTAAAATAGGAGCAGGTATTTAAATGAAAATCGCAATAGTTGAAGATGATATTAATATGAGAAAATCTCTTGAAATAGCTATGGCTGATTATAAAGAGTTTGAGATACTTACTTTTAAGAATGCTATCGATGCACTTAAAAAACTTGATGATACTTTTGATCTGATTATTACAGATATAAATATGCCAAAGATGGATGGTATTGAGTTTGTTAAAGAGTTAAATGGTAGATATGAAGTGATTATTATGACTGGTAATGCAACCTTGACTCGTGCAATAGAATCTATACAGCTTGGAGTCAAAGACTTTTTGCTAAAACCTTTTGATGTTGATACCCTCATAGCAGCCATTAAAAGAGAAGACACTATACAAAAAGCACAAAAAGCAGTTCCAAAAGTTTCTAAAAAAAATAATAGTGGGTTTTTAGGAAATTCGCAAGAGCTTCAAAAAGTGATAAATATAGCAGATAAAGCATCTAAAACAGATGCGAGTATTCTTCTTTTGGGTGAGAGTGGTGTTGGCAAGGAGCTCTTTGCTTCCTATATACATAAAAATTCTCCAAGAGCTAAAAAGCCTTTTATTGCCATAAATATGGCAGCAATTCCTGAAAATCTTATAGAGAGTGAGCTTTTTGGTTTTGAAAAGGGTGCATTTACTGATGCAAGTGAAGCAAAAGCGGGACAGTTTGAGTTAGCTAATGGTGGAACACTTTTTTTAGATGAGATAGGCGAAATGCCTTATGGTGTTCAAGCAAAACTTCTTCGAGCGCTACAGGAAAAAGAGGTCAGAAGACTCGGTTCCTCAAAGAGTATCAAGATAGATATACGCATAGTATCTGCAACAAATGCAAACCTAGATACAAAGATAAAAGATGGAGAGTTTAGAGAGGATTTATATTATAGATTAAATACCATTCCTCTGCTTATACCGCCTCTTAAAGACAGAAAAGATGAGATTTTACAAATAGCAGATGCTATGCTTGAGATAAACTGCAATAAGTATGGTTTTGAACTTAAAACATTCGCTCAAGATGCAAAAGAACAACTCTTAGCATATAGTTGGCCAGGAAATATTAGAGAGCTTATCTCTGTTGTTGAGAGAGCGGTAATACTTAGTGAAAATCAAGAGATTAGAGTAGATGAACTCTATCTGCAAAATAAAATTCAATAGGAGAAATAATGAGAAAATATAATGTGGCAGTTGTTGGTGCTAATGGAGCAGTTGGTGAAGAAATTTTAGCAATTTTACAAGAGATAGATTTTCCACTTAATAAGCTAGTGCCATTGGCAAGTTCAAGAAGTGCAGGTAATACCATAGGTTTTAATGGTAAAAATATCATCATTCAAGAGCTAACAAATGATGTGTTTAAAACTGAGGAGATAGAGATAGCACTCTTTAGTGCAGGTGGCAGTGTGAGTGCAGAGTTTGCCCCAGATGCTGTAAAAGCTGGTGCTGTTGTGATAGATAATACATCTCATTTTAGAATGAACCCTGATGTTCCATTGGTTGTGCCAGAAGTTAATCCAGATGATATAGCTAAATGGAAAGATACTGGAATCATCGCAAATCCTAACTGTTCAACAATTCAGATGGTTCAAGCACTAAAACCACTTGATGATGCATATGACCTTCTTAGAGTTGATGCTAGTACATATCAAGCAACAAGTGGTGGTGGAAAAACTGCCATGGAAGAGTTAGTAACTCAGATGCAAGAGTTTTTTGCATTTAAGCTAGATGAATCAGAGCATAAAGCTTTCCCACATCAAATCGCTCTAAATGTTATCCCTCAAATAGATGTTTTTATGGAGAACGGATACACTAAAGAAGAGATGAAGATGGTAAATGAAACTACTAAAATAATGCATAAAGATATAGCTTTAAGCGCTACATGTGTTCGTGTTCCAACTCTTAGAGGACATGCAGAATCACTTACTTTAACATTTGATAGTGAAGTAGATGCAGATGAAGCAAGAGAACTTCTTGCTAAAGCACCAAATCTTGTAATACTTGATAAACCAGAAGAATCTTTATACCCTATGCCATCTACATGTATGGGAATGAATGAAACTTTTGTTGGTCGTATTAGAAATGATAACTATTCTAAAAACATGCTTCATATGTATGTAGTAGCTGACAACCTAAGAGTAGGGGCAGCAACAAATGCTGTAAGAATCGCCCAAAAATGGATAGAGATGGAAGGAGAGAGATAGATGTTAGAAAGAATATTTGAAAACTCACTATGGGCTTCAAGGTTTATGGTTATTATGGCGGTTGTTTTTGGTTTAATAGGGGCTATTGTACTTTTTGTTGTAGCTTCATTTGATATATATGCAAGCGCTAAGTATGTGGTAGTAACATATATAAATCATGCTCATCCAGATAACTTTCATCAAGATGTAGTTGGTGGGATTATAGGTGCAGTTGATCTGTATCTTATCGGTGTTGTTATGCTTCTTTTCTCTTTTGGTCTTTATGAGCTTTTCATTTCAGATATAGATGCCGCAAAAGATGAGCATGGAGAAGAAAATAAGATTCTTGCTATTCATTCATTGGATCAACTAAAAGATAAAATCTCAAAAGTAATAGTAATGGTTCTAGTTGTTGGATTTTTTCAAAAAGTTGGTCATACACAATATGAAGGCGCACTAGATATGCTATACTTCGCCTTATCAATAACTGCTGTAGCAGTTGGACTATACTTTTTAGGTAAAGTAGGCAAAAAGTAATAAAACAATCAAAAGGTAAGAGATGGGAAAAATATTTGTAGATGCATGTTTGGGTAAGGAAACTCCTTATACTCCTGTGTGGATGATGAGACAAGCTGGTAGATATTTACCAGAATATATGGCAGTAAGAGCAGAGGCAGGAAACTTCCTAAACCTTTGTCATGACCCTGCAAAAGCTTGTGAGGTAACACTTCAGCCTTTAGATATTGTTGGTGTTGATGCAGCTATCCTTTTTAGTGACATTCTTGTTATCCCTGATGAGATGGGAATGGATCTATCATTTGTAAAAGGTGAAGGTCCTAAGTTTAGTGACCCTATCACATGTGAAGCTGATATAGATAGACTTATTGGTGGAGATGAGGCTGCTAGTAAGCTTACTTATGTATTTGATACTATCAAACTTATCAAAGCTGACCTTGACAAAAGAGGTGGCGAGATAGCGCTTATAGGTTTTACAGGAGCTCCTTGGACACTAGCAACTTATATGATAGAAGGACAAGGTACTAAAACTTACAACATTTGTAAAAAGATGATGTATTCAAACCCTGCTCTACTTCACAAGATACTTGCTAAAGTTACTGAAGTTGTAAAACTTTATATGCAAAAACAGATAGAAGCTGGAATAGATGTTGTTCAGATTTTTGACTCATGGGCAGCTGCGATAGAGCCAAACCTATATGATGAATTTTCTTGGAAATACATGGTAGAGATCGCAGAGTACTTAAAAGAAAAGTACCCTCATATCCCTGTAATCATGTTCCCTAAAGGTATCCCTGCTTTCTTAGATAAAGTATATGGAAACTTTGATGTATTTGGTGTTGATTGGAGTACTCCGATGGCACTTGCTAAAGAAAAACTAGGCGACAAATATGTTCTTCAAGGAAATATGGAGCCATGTAGATTATACTCTCAAGAGATGACTACGCAAGCAGTTCAAGATATACAAGATGTTATGCAAACTAAGAGACATATCTTCAACCTAGGTCATGGAATACTTCCAGATGTACCTGTTGACAATGCGATACACTTCGTAAAAGAGTGTCAAAGAGTTAGTAAAATATAATATAAGCAACCTCGTTCTACCTCTCCATCTCGTTCCCAAACTCCTGTTTGGGAATGCATACTAAGGCAATAAAATGAATACAATTTTCGGTCCCGTAAACTCAAGAAGATTTGGCTCATCTTTAGGCATAGACCTATCTCCTGCCCTTAAACAATGTAACTTTGACTGCCTTTACTGCGAACTAGCACCAACTTCTACTGTTAATAAACAAACAAGTACAATAGAGGTATCACAAATTATAAACGATTTAAAAACACACTTAGATGACAAAATAGATGTTATAACTCTTACAGCAAACGGAGAGCCAACACTATATCCATATCTTGATGAGCTCATAGATGATATAGATAAAATAAAGGGCAATACACAAACTCTCATACTAACAAATAGTGCTACTCTTGTAGATGGAAAAGTATTTAACTCACTTCTAAAACTAGACCAAGTTAAACTTTCACTTGATGCAGTTAGCAATGAGGTATTTAAAAAGATAGACCGTCCACATGTAGATATAGATGTAGGTCATATTGTTGAAAAAGTAAAAGAGTTTAGCAAGATATACAAAGGCAAACTTTTCATAGAAACACTTTTCGTTTATGGCTTAAATGACACTAATGAAGAGATAGCGAAACTAAATGAAGTACTTCTACATGTAGAAGCAACGAGAGTAGATTTAGGAACTATCGATAGACCACCAGCCTATCCTGTTGTTGGCATAAGCTATAAGGAACTAAGAGAGGCATCTCTGCTCTTTGATAGCTCTATACCTATCCATATAGCCTCAAGAGTAC
>JAYEGN010000106.1:0-2847 GCA_034659115.1 Campylobacterota bacterium | reverse complement strand
TATTGATTATAGAAAAATTACAAACACCATACCAATGACAGCGAATAGACAAATTAAGAAATTACTCGAATATGGATTGATTGCAAAAGTAGAGGGAAAGGCTGGTCGTAGTACAAGCTATAAGATTCTCTTTGATACAGAAGACTAAAATCTCAAGCAGCGTAAACATAAAACAGTTTGTAACTAATCACCCTCTATAATCCCAAAAAAACTTTCAAAATTCATTCAATTTTAACCTTTAAAAAAGCCTATTTATAGGGACTTTTAGCTATAATATCTTATATAAAAAGTAAGGTTTTACATTGAAGCAGAATATAATAAAATATCAATTTTCACTAAAATCAAAAGAGGAATTAGATCAAATGACACACGATGAATTACTCAAGTATGTAAAAGATCTTCAAGATAATTCAATTCAAGAAAAACCACCAAAGAATTCAAACAACTCAAGTATCTCACCATCAAGTGAGATAGCACCTTCTAAAAAGAGAAACAAGAAGAATCAATCACTTCGTGAAAAAAGTGATAAAGGCGTTGGTGGGCAATTAGGGAGAGATGGAGTAACACTTACTCAAACAGATAGACCTGACAAAATAGTTGTATTGCCTTATAAATTAACTCATTGTAAAAAGTGTAACTTTGATATGTCTGGAACAATAGCTAAACTTCAAGAGAAAAGACAAGTATTAGATATAGAGTTATCTTCAATAGCTAATAAGATAACGGAGTATCAGAGTTTTTCTAAAGTATGCCCAGAGTGTGGATATAGTAATCACGATAATAGTAGATTTACTATCGCTCCAAATATTAGTTATGGTTCAACCATCATCGCTATGGTTTCATATCTGAGCGTATCTCAATATATGTCTAATAAGAGAGTGGTTGAGCTTATGAGTAATCTTTTTAATGTTTCACTATCAGAGGGGAGCATTACAGGACTACTAGCAAAAGCATCTAAACTCTCACAAAGTGAGATAGATAAGATAACTACCTATCTTCAGGACAGCTCTATCGTTGGTGTAGATGAGACAGGCTGTAAAGTTGATGGGTCTAAACATTGGCACTGGACTTTTCAAAATAAACACAACACATTGATAGTAGCTGATAAGTCCAGAGGAACTAAAGTAATTACAAGTACCTTTGAAAATGGTTTTAAAGATGCTTGTGTAGTTCATGATAACTACTCATCATACTCTTCATTAGAGTGTAAGAGTGAACAGTTGTGTTTAGCTCATAAGATGAGAGATTTAAACTATGCTATTGAGTGTGATGATACAAAGTTGATGGAAGGAATCAAAACACTACTTAAAGAAGCGATAAGAGATGATAAAGAGAATTTAACATCACAACAAAGAGAAGTTTTAAAAGTTCAATATGATAAAACACTTCAGCATCTTTTAACTATGCCCTATATTGAGAAGAGTGAAACTCACAAACAGATTAAATCTCTGAGTAAATCTAAAGATAAAATATTTACATTTTTACTTGATGAAAATATTCCACCTGACAATAATGCTAGCGAACGAGCTATCAGAAATATTAAAGTCAAACAAAAAGTATCTGGTCAATTTAAGTCACTTGATGGTGCAAAAAATTATGCTAATATTAGGTCTATTGTTGATACCTCTCGAAAAAGAGGCTTAAATGAATTTGAATCTCTTGTTTCTGTAATGCAGGGGAATTCTCTCTTTTAGAGAGGGTGATTAGTTACACAATTTTTAACTTTACTAGTTCCCATGCTCCATATGGGAATTGATATGTTTCTGCAGTCGTGCGGTAGCGTATGCGGGTCTACCTTTATGCTGTCTTTTCTTTGTTGTAACTTAGTATGCACCCAGAGGGCACTTCCTTCGGGCACATTTCCACGCAAAGCGATGGGAACGAGAAAGAATGCTTATTTTTTACTCAAGTATAATTTTTATCTCTGTATATTATTTAATCACTAAATTGTACTATTTATTTTATATCTCTATTATAATTACACCAACAATTAATTTTAGGAGATTAAAATGGCAGGATTTAAAGATTTAAAGGGGCAAGGACATACACCTACGCTGATTATGGCTTTTTTGTATTTCGATATGAGTTTTATGGTGTGGACGATGTTGGGTCCACTGAGTACAGAGATTAGTGAGGCTTTAGCACTTACTGGTCACATTATGACAGCTGGTGAAAAAGCAACTCTTCTTTCACTTCCAATTCTTTCAGGTGCGATACTTAGAATCGTTTTAGGTTTCGGTGTTGATAAACTTGGTGCTAAACTTACAGCACTTTTATCACAGGCTGTTGTTATTGCTGCTCTTTTAACTGCTTATATTATGGGTGAAAATATTACTTATAATGCTCTTTTAATTGTTGCTCTTGGTCTTGGTTTTGCTGGTGCCTCTTTTGCTGTTGCACTGCCTCAAGCTGGTCAGTGGTATCCACCTAAGTCTCAAGGTATAGTTATGGGAATCGCTGGTGCTGGTAATATCGGTGTTGTTATCGACTTCCTTTTTGCTCCAAAAATCGCAGAGCTATGGGGTTGGGATAGTGTATTTTTAGTTGGTGCGGTTATGGCAATCGTAACTTTTATAGCTTATGCTTTTATCGCTAAAAATGCTCCAGAAGATGTATATAAAGCAAGACCTAAAAAAGTAAAAGATTATATCAAGTTACTAGGTGACAAAGACACTTGGTGGTTCTCACTATTTTACGCTATCAGTTTTGGTGGGTTTGTTGGGTTCGCTGGATATATGAAAGTCTATCTTATGAACACATATCAAGTAGATATGGCTGCCTTTGGTATGGATGTTTTAGATGAATCAAATGTAAAAGTTATCGCTGGATACTTTGGTGCTTTATGTA
>JAYEGN010000105.1:7556-13860 GCA_034659115.1 Campylobacterota bacterium | reverse complement strand
ATTTCCATCCGTAGTTGAAAAAGTCGCACCCGTTGGGTGAAGTCTTTGAGTGTGACTTTTTCGCTTTAAAGTACCTAATTATAGAGCAATAAAGCTTGTTGTCTAATTTGGTATGGAATTATTTGGGATAAATCATATATCACTAACTTTAAATATTTTCTCGTTCCCATGCTTTGCTTGGGAATTCATACTTTGGTTTGTATTGTTACTTCTGTATAGACTCCCAAGCGGAGCATGGGAACTAATAACCCAAATAATTCCATAAGAATAAAAAATTTAAACTATCATTGCACTCAAGGCAGGTTCATTAAAAATTTACACCACCAATAAGGTGGCTTAAAATTTTTACTAAACATCCCTTAAGCACAAGCATAGATAAATTTTATAAATCCTTATGGAATTATTTGGGAACAAGCCATTTATTATAGATACTAAAACTATTTTCAAGTATATCTTTCGTAAAATCTTTTAAACTAACACCTATCGATACATAAGATGTCATAATTGCGATAAGTGCAAAAAATGTACCTGCCACTAAAAAAAGTTCTGACTTTAAAATTTGTGACATCTCAAGAGTGATAGGTATCCCTGTTAATCTAGCTTCATTTAAACTTACTGCTCCAAATTCAGGAACAATCCCTATGGAAACTACCAACCAAATAGTATTCATAATAAAACCCATCGACAAACCAAGAACAATAGGCTTGTATATCTCATCACTCCATTTAGCATCTCTACATATAGTTGGTATAATGTTATGAAAAACAAATGCGGCAATTATCATAGGTATAGCCATTGGCAAATATGTCCAATCTGTATGGGAAAATCTAGCAGTTTCTACTCCCGAAGTTCCAATGTAAGTTAAGGTAAAAAAAGCGATCCACAATGAAAACATAAGAGCAGTATTATATTTTTTAATTATTGACATGCTGAGCATCACAATAGAGGTAAAAGCTAAAAAAATCACAAAAGGAACAAGGGACCTATAATCATCACCTATCTTAAAGACTATTACTATAATTTTTGAAGTACCGACTAAATAACTTATGAGTAATCCATAATAGATAATCAGATTTGCTATTGTAGCTATCCATTTACCAGTTACTCCAAAATGCTCTTGATAAAGACTAGGAAGATTAAATGTTTCTTTTTTTATTTTATTTATTTCACCTACAAGAACTAAACCTGAAAAAAGCATACTCAAAGAAAAAAAAAGCATCATCAACATAGATGGCCAAAATCCAGCAATACCAGCAGTAATTGGCATCGCCAATATACCAGCACCTATCATCGATCCAGCTACTAGTAAAGCCAACATAAAAACTTGTTTATTTGCCATCTATTGTCCTTATATGATGTAATTAGCCAACATTTACACCGTTAGAATCTAACAAGACATTTAGTTAAAACTTTACAATCAGATAGAATTAACGAAAGTTAACTCTATCTAGTTTTGGTTTATATAGAGGATCTGCCCCCTCTACTGTCCATAACTTTTTAGCTAAAGCACTTATAGATTTTGAAAAGCCACCGTCAAATGGCTCTAAGAAATCTACATCATTAAAATTTTCCTCTAATAGAGATTTTTCAAACTCAAAACCGCTGTTCGTAGGTTCAAGTTTGAGTGCTTTGTTAGTTTGAAAGTTTGCTAAAATCCATAAGGCTAAAAACTCTTCTGAAAATTTATTGAGTATAAGTTCAGCAAATTCCTCAAAATTTTTATAGTTGTCTTGTTCATATATATCTATGATTATATCTAGTGTTTTGTGAAGATGCACAAGAGGAATCATGGAAAATATCATGCGACCTACACTTTGTCCATCAGTATGAACAGCACCCATAAAAAGTCTAGCACCACCTTCTGTATCGCCAAAGTTGTTAGTTTTTAAACCTATTAGCCCTATATCAGTATGACGATGTCTTCCACATCCTTTAACGCATCCAGAAAAACCAACAGTTATACCGTATCTACTAATTCTACTAAGAGGGAGATATTTAGTTTCATTTTTAATACTCCAAAATGAATATGGACATAGATTTCCTGCACATGTGATGATGGTAGCACTCTCTTTTGGGGAAGGAAAAGGTGTTGATTTCGAGGGCAATCCAAAAAGATATATATTTTGATCTATTCCGATTCTTATCTCTACATCATTTTCTAGTGAGAATTTTGAGATCTGCTTCATCTCATCAGCAGTTAATCTTGCAAAGTCTGTTTGATAGCAATAGGAATAGGTACCATCTTTAAGCAACTCATTTTGAGAAAAAGTTACCTTTTCTAGTTGAAGTTTTCCCCCACTTTGAAAAGCTTTGCCATACTCCTTTTCTATATGTTGCTTAAGTCCATTCATACCTATATCTTCGATGGTATAAAAAAGGCGGGTTTTTGAACGAGAAAAACGAGAACCATGAAGGTAAAATGCTTCTGTAAATGCTTTAAAGAAGTCAAAAACTTCATCTTTAAGTAAAAATATATCTGCATCTTGAGCGATTTCAGTATTTTTACCGCCCATATAAACATTGAAACCATATATATCATTTTTAAGAGCAAGTGCAAAATAGAGGTCATTTGCAAAAAATGAAGTTACACTTGCACGGTTACCAGATACCCCGATAGAGACTCTACGAGGAAGCATTCCAACATAGCGAGGATTTTGCAGTATATATTCTTGCATCTGCATAACTATTGGGTATGTTTCTATTTCATTATATCTACCACGACCATCATACACATTCGTAACAATATTTCTAATATTATCACCAAAACTTTGCCAAGTTGTTAATCCTTGCCCATTTAAGCGTTTCCATATCTCTAAAACATTATCAGCTTCAAGATCATGAAGCTGCAATCCTGCTCTTGCTGTTGTGATAATGGTAAGATCAAACTCATCTACTACATCAGCTATATGAGAGAACTGTTTAGCAGTTAATCTTCCACCAGGAACACGAAGACGCATAGTAAATTCATCTTCTAAGAAGTCAGTAGTAAAGATTCCAAAATCCTGAAGATAAAACCTATCTCCCTCTCCAAGACTTTCAAAATCTAGAGTTTCAAACTCTTTAAAGTAGTCGATGGGTCTGAGCCTAGCTTTGTATCTCTCACGCTTATTTAGTTTAGAATTTAAATCTTCATTTTGCATAAATCTACTCCAGTACTTTATATAATTAATCACTTTGGGATTCATATAAAAGTAACTAATTTCATTGAAATTGAAATCTTATTTCACAATAATTTATCTCCAAAATTATATCAACACTTTCAAAAAATATGGCTTAAAATCACCAGTTGAAACTTTTAATGGTCACCTTCAATAATTTACTGTTCTAGTGTTTTAGGGGGATTTTTAAGGTCTTCGTGGTGGACAAGGAGGGATTTTATAACTTATTTTTCATCATTACCCTTCTTATAGAATTTTATCCAATATATCTAACTTTCATCATTAATTTATCCATCCCATATGGATCAACAACATTAAAATATATGTTGCCATCAGTTAAAATGGCTGTACCTTTACCTACTTCAATAGTCTCTTCTGCATTATAATAATCTTTATTGGCATATCTAATTGAATAAGTGTTACCAACGATAATATTTAACTTACTTAGTTCTTCTTGTGTATGTGGAGTAAAAGCCATATATTTAACCCTCTATCAATCTAGCAACTTTACCAGAGCAGTTTTCACACTGACCTCAAAATACTTCAACCATTCTCCTTATACTAAGCTATTTTACACTCTAAAAACAGGCTCTCTATAGGAATTTTTAATTGTGTATGTAAATTTCTAATCATATCAAGAGTAAGCTTTCTTTTGTGGTTTAAAACTTCAGATACTCTAGATTTACTACCAAATATCCCAATTAAATCTTTCTGTTTTAAACTCTCCTGCTCCATTCTAAACTTAATAGCCTCAATAGGATCAGGAGCATCTATTTTATAAACCCGTTCTTCATATGCTTCTATCAAGGTTGTTAAAACTTCTAATTCATCCATCTCTGGTGTATCAGGTTTTGCACTCATTAAGCTTTCAACTCTATCAAGAGCATCGTTATAGTTTTGTTCATTTTTGATAGGTTTTATATTCATAATTTATATATCCTCCATATTTACTTTATCGTATTGTTTATGTGTGCCTATAAACTTAATAAACACAATTTTTGCATAATAGTTAATCTTTACTATTAATCTGTATTTATTACCTGCGATATTAAAAACAACTTTTTCATCTCCAATAATACTCGCACTACGATACATCAATTTAATCTCATTTGGATTATTCCAATCAAACTTAGAGACCTCTTTATGCCAAGACTCCAGAGCACTCCTAGAATCTGAATAGCTAGGATTTTCATAAAAATCTTTCAATCTCTTTTTTGATATTATTCTCATAGGTGTATTATATAACAGTTCCCATTAATGGAACATAAATTTTAAAACTTTACTTACACCCTTTTATTTTTCTGGCTTAATAAAAAATTTGGGCTCCTAAAACATTCATAAAACTTCGGTATATTGGGAGTAAACAAAGAGTGCTATCACCTCTAACTAATACTACGAAATCTCCGTGAATAATATCATAGATAGACTTAAAAGCCAAAAATTCAGCATAAATAACTCAAAGCATAGATATTAATTTATGGGTTTTAAAACTAGAGTTTTTGAGTTGATACAAAATATACAGATTTTGACAGGTCTATATCTATTTAAAACATTGGATATGTCAAGGGCTTTTCTAGTATTTTCTAAAAGTCTGAAAAATAGGTGGTTTAGTGGTGGACAAGGAGGGATTTGAACCCTCGATACCGTTGCCAGTATGCACCCTTAGCAGGGGTGTGGATTCAGCCACTCTCCCACTTGTCCTTTTGAAGATTGAAATTATATTCATATATATATAACAATTAGCTTAAATAAAACAAGTTTATATTATAATACTAAAATTTTAAAAAAGGTATCCTATCAAATCTTTTATATTGGTATTTTTTACAACTGTTTTGCTTGGAAACTCTTATCCATACTTTACAAATAAAGATTTCATATATATACAAAAGAACAGTGGTACAATAGCTAAAAATAGAGTTCAAGATTATCAAAAAACAATTACTTCATACGAAACGATATCAAAAGATATGCAACTAAGCAAAGTAAATCTTTACCTTAATCAACTTCTACCTCAGCACGATACTGTAATACAAAATAAAGAGGACTATTGGGCATCTCCTAAAGAGTTTCTTGCTACTGGTTTTGGGGATTGTGAAGACTATGTTATCATAAAATATTTTACTCTTATAAAGCTTGGCTTTAATAAAGAGAGACTTTTTTTCACTACTGCAAAAGAAAAATATATTGGAGGCTATCATATGGTTTTGAGCTATTTTAAAGATGATGCAAAACCACCATTAATTTTAGATAACCTTAGTTTTAGAATTTTAAGTTTAGAAAAAAGAAAAGACTTAGAAGCGGATCTATTTATCAATACCAATGGAATTTTTAAGATTGGCACCAATCATAAACTTACTAAAGTAAAAAAGAGTTCTCCTAAGTTTGAAAAGCTAATTAAAAAGATTCAAAAAGAAAACTAAAGTTTTTCTAAAATCTTCTCTACAACCTCGGCAGGATTCTCAGCTTTATAGATTGGGCGACCTACAACTATAAAATCTACCATAGCATTTTGTGCAAAAGCTATATCTGCTACTCTTTTTTGATCCCCAACATCTTCGCCAAATGGTCTGATACCTGGAGTAAGTGTCATAAACTCTTTTGAAGTTACACCTTTGATAGATGCACTCTCAAAAGCACTACAAACTACACCATCTAAACCACTCTCATGAGCATCTTTTGCAAACTGGTCTGCTTTTGCATCTATCCCTTTTTCATACACCTCTTTAAACTCATCTTCACTAAATGATGTAAGAGCCGTGACAGCCAAAACTATAGGTCTTGATGGATAAGTAGATATACGGTTCATAACCTCTTTCATAGCTCTTTTACCAGCACTTGCATGGATATTGAACATATCAACGCCAAGTCCCATGATAGACTCAGCAGAATCAGCCATAGTATTTGGTATATCATAAAGTTTTAGGTCTAAAAATATTTTAAAATCTGGGTTTATTTTTTTGATAGAGAGTAGAAAATCTTCACCATCTCTTATGTAGGTACGAAGTCCGACTTTAAGCCAAACATCGTAATCTTTTATCTTATTTATTAGGTCTAGGTTTTCTTCTTTTGTAGGTAGGTCAAGGGCAACACATAGTTCCATTATTTTTCTCTTAATATTTCAAGTTTATTGGGAGACAAGGGAAATT
>JAYEGN010000105.1:3404-7456 GCA_034659115.1 Campylobacterota bacterium | reverse complement strand
AACAACATAAGCAAAGATTCCCTCGCCCTTAAGTTCATGTGGTTTTCCTACAACAGCAACTTCAGCAACTTCAACCTCTTTTTTAAGAGCAGCTTCAACTTCAGCAGTTCCCATTCTATGTCCACTTACATTGATAACATCATCTGTACGACCTGTTATAGTGATATAACCATCTTCATCATATCTTGCACCATCTCCTGTAAAATATACAGCCTTGCCATCTTTTACTACATCGCCAAAGTATGATTTTTTATATCTCTCTTCATCTCCCCAAACACCACGAATCTGTGCAGGCCAAGGTTTAGTGATACACATATAACCAGTTTCGCCAGCCTCAGCTTTCTCTCCAGTTGCAGGGTCTAAAATCTCTGCCATTATCCCTGGAAGTGGAAGTGTAGCACATGCAGGTTTGATAGGAGTAGCACCAGGAAGAGGAGAAACTATATGCCCACCAGTTTCAGTTTGCCAGTAAGTATCAACGATAGCACATTTTGAACTACCAACTTCCTCGTAGTACCATTTCCAAGCAGGAGGATCAATAGGCTCACCAACTGTTCCAAGAACTTTAAGAGAAGAAAGGTCATATTTTGCAGGAGCATCTTCACCCATTTTATGTAAAACACGAATCGCAGTAGGAGCAGTATAGAACTGATTGATTCTATGATTTTCAACCATAGCCCAAGGTCGCCCAGCATCAGGATAGGTGATAACACCCTCAAACATTACAGTAGTAGCACCCATTGCAAGTGGACCATAAACTATATAAGTGTGTCCAGTAATCCAACCAACATCAGCAGTACACCAGTAAGTATCGTTCTCTTTTACATCAAAAACCCACTCCATAGTCATTTGAGCCCATAAAATATAACCCGCAGAGTTATGCTGAACACCTTTTGGTTTACCAGTTGAACCTGAAGTATAAAGTAAGAATAGTGGGTCTTCAGAGTCCATAACTTCAGCTTTACAGTGTGCAGATTTATCTTTAATCAACTCATTATAAGAGTAGTCACGACCAGCTTTCCAAGTTACATCTTCATTATTTCTCTCAACAACTAAAACTTTCTCAACTGGAGTTTTACCCTCAAGTGCAGCATCCACAACTGGTTTTAACATGTAAGGCTTAGTTTTTCTGTAAGCACCATCAGCTGTAATCACTAACTTTGCCTCAGCATCTTCTATCCTATCTTTAAGTGCTTCAGCAGAGAACCCACCAAACACTATAGAGTGAATAGCACCGATTCTAGCACATGCAAGCATTGCATAAGCAGCTTCTGGAATCATCGGCATATAGATAACAACTCTATCGCCCTTTTGTACTCCAAAATCTTCTTTAAGCAGGTTAGCAAATCTGTTTACATTTTTATATAGGTCAAGATAAGTGATAGTTTGAACATCGCCTCTATCACCCTCGAAAATTATCGCAGCTTTATTTTTACGACTGTCTAAATGACGGTCGATACATTGTGCGGCAACATTTAATTTACCACCATTAAACCATTTTACAAATGGAGCCTTACTCTCATCTAGTACATCTGTAAATGGTTCAATCCAGTCAATCTTCTCTTTAGCCATATCTCCCCAAAAACCTTCATAGTCCTCAGTAGCATAATCCTGTAAGTCTTGATACTCACACATATTTTTGATTCTAGCATTCTTTGCAAACTCACGGTTAGGTTGAAAAACTTGTTTTTCTGACATTTACATTTCCTTAATTTTATTTGTTGTTAATTTTAAATATATCATCGCGGTCATGATTGCATCATTGACTGCATTGTGAACTCCCATATTTGGAACCTCTGTGTTTTGAAGTATTGTATCGAATCGTAAATCAATATTTCCTTGTGGAATTAAAGCAATTGTTTTATCAAAGTAAATTTCAGAAACCTCTATCATCTTGTTTGGTAGCTCAACTCCTAACATAGGTTTTATATATCTGTTTATCATAGCCACATCAAACTCTAAGTAGTAGCCTATGAGTGGGCGAGAACCTATGAAGTTTAAAAACTCTACTATGGCTATATCAGTAGTTTTTGCATCAACTAAGTCACAAGGTCGTATCTGATGTATCTCTATACTTTTAGAACTTATCTCACAAGAGTTTTTAATAAACACTTCAAAGGTTTGTGAAGTTAAAATTTTGTTATCTTTAATCTTCACAGCTCCTATAGATAGTATCTCATCTACTTTAGGGTTTAGTCCAGTTGTTTCAGTATCAAAAACCACATACTCACCACTTATATCTTCTTCAAACAAAAATTCAAAACTATCATCTTTAAGCTTTGAGCGATTTAGATTTTTTTTGAGTTTAGAGATAAATGAAAACAAAACTATGACACCATATTTAGATGATAGTGAAAAGCTATAAACTTTTTAAATTTGTTTATAATCTTAAAACTATCTTTCAGTAAATCTCTTTGAATCTTTTGTAAATCTTTTGGGTTTACATAGTTAGCCTCATCCATATCCTTTGCTGATATCATCGCTGAGAGTCTTATGGCACTAAGAGTATCAAAACTCTCAATAAGCCCAGTTGCAAAAGTCTTATCAAATACACCTTTATTATTTAGCTCTTTTATCCTTTGTATAGTGTTGGTAGCTCGTATATCATACTCAAGACTTAAAGTTCTCACACCGTGAACAAGAGCAAATATCCCTCCCTTTTTTAAGTCTAGTTTATTCTTATGCTCTTTTTCCAAAACAAATCCAGAAAAAAGGGATAGAGGTGTTTCAAAGTTAAGGATAGGTTTTGCCATATGTGCCAAAACATCATCTCTCTTACAAAAGCCTACATGTAGATAGTTTAGTAACTCTAAAAGTAGCTCTTCATCTCCTCCTACACATTTAGCATCCATAAAGATACTAAGGTTTTGAATATTTGCTTCACTCATACTTTGAGTCCATTCATTTATGAGTGCTTTATAGCCCTTGACATCTCTACGCCAAAACTCATTTGAGACCATTATGTTGCCTTTACATGTAGGAAACCCTAACTCAAGAAGATATGCGTTTACTTTCAACATAGGCTCTTTAAATATCTCTACAGATAAAGTATCTCTAATTATCAAAGCATTATCTTGGTCTGTCTTCAAAGTCTGTTCCTCTCGACCCTCACTTCCCATAACAATCAAAGCACAATCTTTTTGTAACTTCGCTTCAACACACATATCAAAAACTTTTTTATAGATTTTAAGGTTAAGAGTTGAGACAAGCTTGGTTATATACCTAACCTTTACGCCCTTTGCTCTAAGAGAAACTATAAGATTTTTCAAATCATCTTGAAGCATCTTTAAATCATCAATAGTTTTTGCCTTGTCTATCTGAACAGCTACAAGATGTGAATGATTTGCGAAGTAACTAAGTAGGTCAAGTTGTTCTAAAATTCCAACTATCTTATCTCCATCAAAAACCACCAATCTTTTGACCTCTTTATGAGTCATAATTAGTAAAGCATTAAACAAAAAGTCATTTAGGTCTATCCCTATAACTCCACTTGTAGCAACTTCTATGATTTTATCATCAACACTTAGTGAGCCAAGCAAGACTTTATCTCTAAGATTGCTATCTGTTACTATGGCGTAACTATCTTTTTCTTTTACTATAATTACATTTGCTTTTAACTCTTTTTGCTTAAGCAATGAGTCATAGATACTATCATTTTTATCGACCTCACACGCTACATGTAAGAATATATCTGAAACCTTTGCTATCAAAAACTGCGACAAATCACTCTCTAAATCATGGTTTTTAAGATGTTGATGTCTTGATATAGAATCTTGTAAAAAGAAAGACTGAATCTTTTTGTTTTGCATCAAAAGTAAAAACTCTTCTTTTTTTATCTCATAACATATAAGGTCTTCATCTACAACAAATCTACCCTCACATGTAGAGTATATAAGAGCATCAGCATCAAAGCTATCTCCATGAGCATATACATTGTGAATCTCATCATCTACTATCTCATTTACAGAGCCTTTGATGATAATATAAAAAGCGATAGAGGGAACTGTTTTGGATATAAGAAGTGTATCTTTTGGATAGTAGGCTATGTCGAT
>JAYEGN010000105.1:0-3304 GCA_034659115.1 Campylobacterota bacterium | reverse complement strand
TATTTATATGGAAAGATTGCATCTGCATTTCCTAAAATATCTACCCACACAATCGGACCAAGTATTACAAGTAAAACAGCTGTTGCTAGTCCTAAAGAACCTCCTATTACAGCTCCACGAGTTGTAAGTTTTCTCCAGTACATTGAAAGGAAAAGGATTGGGAAGTTTGCAGATGCTGCGATAGCAAAAGCAAGACCAACAACAAAGGCGATATTTTGCTTTTCAAACATAATACCCATGATGATAGCAACGATACCTAAAGCAACAGTAGCGTATTTTGAAACTTTCATCTCTGCCATACCATCTGCTTTACCTTTTTTAAATACCGAAGCATAAAGGTCGTGAGAGATAGCAGAAGCACCTGCTAAAGTAAGACCTGAAACAACAGCTAAGATAGTTGCAAATGCAACTGCTGAGATGAAACCTAAGAAAAAGTCACCACCAACTGCATGTGATAAGTGAATAGCCGCCATATTGTTCCCACCTAGTATAGGAGAACCACCATCTATAGCTTGTTTTGCTAAGTCTAAATACTCAGGATTGTTAAATACCATAACAATAGCACCAAAACCGATGATGAAAGTTAAGATATAGAAGTAACCTATGAAACCAGTTGCGTAAAATACTGACTTTCGAGCCTCTTTAGCATCACTAACTGTAAAAAATCTCATTAAAATATGAGGAAGTCCAGCTGTACCAAACATCAAGGCGACTGCGAGTGAGATAGCCGAAATAGGGTCTGAAACCAATCCACCTGGACTCATAATCTCTATACCTTTAAGCTCTGTTGCATGTGAGAACAATGAACCAAAGTCAAAGTTATAGTGTGCCATAACAGCTACTGCCATAAAGGTAGCACCTGAGAGAAGTAAAAAAGCCTTGATAATCTGAACCCAAGTAGTTGCAAGCATACCACCAAAAGTTACATACAAAATCATTAAAACTCCAACTAAGACAACTGCTATCTCATACTCTAAGCCAAAAAGAAGCTGTATAAGTTTACCAGCACCAACCATCTGAGCGATAAGATAAAGGATTACCGTAGCGATAGACCCAACAGCCGCAAGAGTACGGATAGGAGTTTGGCGAAGTCTGTATGAAGCAACATCTGCAAATGTGTATTTACCCAAGTTTCTCAAAGGTTCAGCAATCATAAACAAGATGATAGGCCAACCAACTAAAAAACCGATAGAGTAGATAAGACCATCATACCCCTTAAGATATACAAGTCCAGATATTCCAAGAAATGAAGCGGCTGACATGTAGTCACCTGCTATCGCCATACCGTTTTGAAAACCTGTTATACCACCACCAGCAGTATAGAAATCTTTTGCACTTTTTGTTCTTTTTGCAGCCCAATAAGTGATACCTAGCGTTCCACCAACAAAAAGTAAAAACATCACAATCGCTGACATGTTGAGAGCTTGTTTTTCTATCTCTCCCTCTATTGCTCCAGCTCCTAAAACAGCTATACTACCAAGGATTAAAAAAAGAAATACTCTATGTAAATGACTCATCTAGTCCTCCTTTATAGCTTGTTTGATTTTATTGTTCAAGTCGTCAAACTCACCGTTGGCTCTTGAAGTATATATACCTGTTAGGATAAAAGCAAAGATAATGATTGCGATTCCAACAGGGATACCAACAGTTGTAACACTATCCCCAGATAGAGGAGTTCCAAGTGCTGATGGGTTAAAGGCTATAGTTAAGATAAATGTAAAATACACTAGCAACATAGCAACTGAGAGTTTTATCGAAAAACTACTTCTTTTTGAGATGAGTTCTTGATAATCAGGGTTTGCCTTGATTTTATCAACGAGTTCTTTGTTCATCTGATTTTCCTTATATTTATAAATATTTAATTAAAAGTTATAGTTAGCGATAAATCTATACTCATCCCAACCTACTGCACCATTTTTTGTTATATCTGCATCTGTTTGCTTAACATAGAAATCATCCGCAAAGTTTGCACGAACACGAAGTTGTAAACCTTTTATGAAACCTGTATTGTAAATTATATCTAAACCTGATTCACTTGCATCATTCTGGGTGTAGCCATTATTTTTTGCCATATCATAAGTAGCGTAGTACAGAACTGTTTTTAAGTCTGGTCCAAATCTCTTAAAGTTATAAGATGCCGCTACTTTTGTTGCCTTTGTTCCTGCTAAAAATATATGCCTTGTTACCATACCCTGCGTAAATGCTGGCATACCACCCCAAGGAGATATGATAGCATTTGCATAGCTTGTATCTGTATCAGAGTTTTTTCCAGTTTGGGAATATGCCACATATGCTACAAAGTTTTCAAGCTTTGCGCCAAACTTTGCACCCCAGTATAAACTATCAACCTTACCATCTCCACCTAGATTTTTAAGTAGTTTATCTCCTACAGAATCCTCTTTGATTAGTTGAGCAGAGAAAAATGGTTTCACACTATCGCTTAAAAGACAGTTCCAAGATAGGTCACCTTGAGCATATACAGCATTTAAAATATCGTGAGCATAATAGTCCCAAAGTTGAAGCTTTAAGCCCTTTACTCCCGCATAAGTTGCAGAGGCAAGAGTTACTCCAGAAGTTGATTTACCAACTGCATAAGTTCCCATATTTGTAAACTCACCAACTTGATCTCTACTATCTACTGGTGAATAACCAGAAGTTGCTGCTAAGATACCACCATTATAAACACGACCGAAAGTACCTTGAGCAAACTTACTTACATGTGCTAACACCAAGGTGGTATCTGCTATGTCAGTGTTGCTTAAAACATAAGCTTCAAAGAGATTGGGAATCATTCTAGCATCATCAGCAGAAGCTAGAGGAGTATTTAACTTTTGGCGACCACCTTTAAATGCTGTATTTTCATACTTGAAATCTACAAAAACCTCTCCAAGTAAAGAGTATGATTCATTATCTTTTCCAAGAAGTGTTGGATCAACTCTTGTATAATCAGTTTTCTCATCATCAAGCCCAAAACCATTAGTAGTATAAAAAGCAGTTCCTAAACTCAAACCCTTATAGTCTGCTGTTTCATACTTCAAGTAACCACCTATCGCATTTGCTTTACGAGTATAATCAACTTTAGATGAACGAGTATCACTAACACTCCTAGAGATACTAAACTCTCGTATCTGCCCACTAGCTTTTCCCTCAACAAACATCGAACTTAAATCTTCAGCAGCTTCTACATGTAGAGAACTCAAAAGCCCAACTACTATGAAGCTTAACGCTATATGTTTACGCATATCTTTCCTTTTTTTAGTATTTCACTCAAATACTAAAACACAAACATAGCACGAACATAGCA
>JAYEGN010000104.1:0-2895 GCA_034659115.1 Campylobacterota bacterium | reverse complement strand
GTGACAACAATAACTCAGACCCAGTATGTTACGACACAAGTGGAGATACAGCGGCAACTTACTGTGCAGCTTTAGGCATAGGTGGTTTTAATGACTGGAGAATGCCAACAAGTAAAGAGTTGGAGGGTATTGTAGATTATAGTAGAAGAGATCCATCTATAGACCCTACTTTTACCAATACTAGCTCTGACTTTTATTGGTCTTCTACATCCATTAAGGGCTATGAGGACTATGCGTGGCTTGTGTACTTCTACCACGGCCTTGTGCACAACGGCCATAAGGACGGTAACGATTATGTTAGGTGTGTTAGAGACGGACAGTGATTTGATTTTTGATTAGGAGGAATAAAATATGAATAATGAAAATTTTCCAATCTTTCGCTCAGCTTTGGAGTTGTGTGTATATATTGAAACTATTGTAAAAGGGTTTGACAAATATCATAAGTACACCATAGGCGAAGATATGAGGAAGTTTTCAAAAGATTTACTCTTTATCATAAATAGAGTAGGTTTAGCTAAAGATAAGGTGAGGGTTTTAACAAAACTAAGAGACAGATGTGAAGATATGAAAATGCTTTTGCTCATCAGCAAAGAGCTAAAAGCATTTAAGAGTTTTAAACAGTTTGAACATAGTTCGAAGCTGAGCGTAGAGGTGTGTAAACAGTCCCAAGCGTGGCTCGGAAGTATGGCGAGAGTTAGAGGGTGATGTATCTTCTAAGAGTGCTATTTTCACTGTGCGGTATCTTTGCCGAGGTGCATATAAAAGGGCTTTAGTGACACTTTTACTAAAGAGGATAAAATAAGATACTAATCTAGCTCTAACAATTATTGGTCTTCTACATCCATTAAGGACAATGAGAACAATGCGTGGAACGTGAACTTCAACAATGGCAATGTGAACAACAACAATAAGGACAATAACAATTATGTTAGGTGTGTTAGAGACGGAGAGTGAAATGTTTTCTTTTAAAAATATCTACACTTCTTACATGGAGTGTAGAAAAAACAAACGAAATACTCATAATGCCTTAGAGTTTGAGATAGATTTGATGCAAAATCTATGGGAACTGCATGATGAATTCAATGAGAGAACTTATAAGATAGGCAGAAGCATTTGTTTTTTAACATCTTCACCAAAGTTACGAGAGGTATTTGCTGCTGACTTTAAAGACAGAATAGTACATCATATCTTAGTAAGAGAGTTAGAAAAGATTTATGAACCAAAATTTATAAGTGATGTTTATAACAACAGAAAAGAAAAAGGGATACACAAAGCAATGCAAAAAGCACAATCTTATATGAACGCAAGTTATGGAGGCTACTACCTACAGCTTGATATAAAAGGTTTTTTTTATAACTTAGATAAAAATATTTTGTATAAACAGATTCTTAAAGATATCAAAGAAGAGAAGACTTTGTATTTATGTAATAAAATTATTTATCATAATCCTACAAAAAACTATGTTTTTAAAGGAGATAAAACAAAGTTAAAACTTCTACCTGAACATAAAACACTTTTTAAAATACCAAGTCATAAAGGTTTAGCTATAGGAAATCTCACAAGTCAGTTTTTCGCAAATGTTTATATGAATGGTTTTGATAACTACGTTAAAAGAGTTTTAAAGATGAAATACTACATAAGGTATGTAGATGACTTTGTGCTATTTCATAAGTCTAAGCAAAAGCTTCAAGAAGTTTATGTAGAGATACAAAACTATCTTAAGCAAAATCTTGCACTAGAGTTAAGAAAAGATAGCAAGCTTAAAAAACATTCACAAGGCTTAGATTTTCTGGGCTATATCATACGAGAAAACTATGTACTTACAAGAAAAAGAGTAGTCAACAACTACAAGTGTAAAAAGGCTAAGTACTTACAAACTTATGAAGATAAAAAAGGCAAAATGAAACTTGCAGAGATAAAAGAGTTTTTATCTGTTCAAGCTTCATTTGAGAGTCATATAAAACACTCGAACAGCTACAATCTAAATACAAAAATAGGAGCGATGAATGAAAATAATCCTTTTGATTATGATAGGACTTAGCATACTACAAGCTGAAATGTTAAGAGAAAATGATGTAGTGCTAGACACACAAACAAAACTAATGTGGCAAGATGATGTCATCGGTACAGCTGTACCTTGGGGGGCAGCTATACAGAGGTGTGAGGACTTAACACTAGCAACATACAGTGACTGGAGATTACCAAGCGTAAATGAGCTACGAAGCATAGTAGACAGGTCTAAAAGCAATCCAGCCATAGTAGATGGGTTTACTCAAACTAGCTCTGACTTTTATTGGTCTTCTACATCCGTTAAGGACTATGAGTACAATGCGTGGGGTGTGCGCTTCTACAACGGCTATGTGAGCAACGGCAAGAAGGACTATAACATTTATGTTAGGTGTGTTAGAGACGGACAGTGATTTGATTTTTTGGTAGTTCCTTACTCGTTCCATCTCTCCCGAGACTGTTCCTCGTTCCATCTTCCTCGTTCCATCTCTCCCGAGATGGAATGCATAGAGGTAGTTTAAACTCTTGTGCTATAATGGCATTATGAGTAAACTAGAAAGAATAAAAGAAGAACTAAACTGGCTAAAAGTTTTATTTGCACTTATGGTGGCATCAGATTTCTCATTATTGGCTTGGTTAGTTCAAAATTATTTTTCTAACAGTGATATTAGATTATTGCTTGTTGGTGTTTTTGCTGTTATAGCTGTTACTATGATTTTAGTTGTAGTTTCGATTGTTGCAAGAAAAAAGATAGATGAATTGGAGGAGTTGTGATGGATATTTTAGTTTATAGTGCTGTAGTGTTTGTATTTGCTGGAGTGTTTTTTTCAGTTTATGAAGTAGTTTTTCATAAGCATAAAAAAGTTTAACAACAGCACCTCAAAAAGC
>JAYEGN010000103.1:0-2900 GCA_034659115.1 Campylobacterota bacterium | reverse complement strand
TCAAAACTATTGGAGTTGAAAAGATGTAAAGTCTAATTCTCTAGCCTTTTTAGGTGCATCTGGATTCAAAAAAAGATGAAATTTTATGAATTTGGAGGTGTGGGGAATGTTATGGAATTATTTGGGTCTTTGTATTGTATTTACATAATAATACCTTTTTAGTATAATTTCATTTTTAAATTAAGGAAATATTTTGAAACTCAATAAAAGTTTAATAACAAATTTTGTCGCTATTGCACTTATTGGATTATCTTACGCATTACCTGAGTTTTCAGCAGTTTTGCTTTTTAGTGGTCTTTTTGCACTTTCGGGAGCTTTAACAAATCAGTTGGCCATTCACATGTTGTTTGAAAAAGTACCATTTCTTTATGGTTCTGGGGTTATTCCTGCACGATTTGAAGCTTTTAAAGAGTCGATTAAAAATCTTATGATGAATGAGTTTTTTACCCGTGAACAGCTAGATGATTTTTTTACAAATGAAGAGAAGCAGATAGACTTAGAACCTATCATACAAGAAACAGATTTTTCTCCTGCTTTTGATGCTCTTAGTAAAACAGTCATGGAGTCACAGTTTGGTGGTATGCTTGGCATGTTTGGTGGAGAAGCCGCTCTTGATGGTCTTCGTGAACCATTTTCACTTAAGATGAAAAGTGCTGTTATCAAGATAGTAAACTCTCAAGCATTTGAACAGACACTACAAGCTCACATGCAAAACTCTTCACTCAGCGATGACATGTTAGAATCTATAGAGGGAGTGATAGACACAAGATTAGATGAATTAACACCACAGATAGTAAAAGAGATAGTTCAAAAATTAATCAAAGAACATCTTGACTGGTTAGTGGTTTGGGGTGGAGTTTTTGGTGGACTGATTGGATTGGTTAGTTCTTTCTTCTTATAGCCCTATAATAGCTTGCTTTGTGCAAGAAGAGAGTATATCCATTACATTTTGGCTGTAACCTATTCTTGGTTCCCACGATGATAGCAAACCAACTCTATAGCTCCTAAAATATAATTCATTTACTCCTACTTTTCAAATATCATTTTATCTGTTAATAGTTTGAAATAATCTTTCGACCAAAACTCAAAACCACTCTTCTCTTTAATAAAAGGGCTAACCTCTGTAATCGCTCCATCGACATCTAGATCCTCAATTCTTTTGTACATCAGTTCTTTAAATAATTTTTCATCAAGTTTTGTATCTTTATCTAAATCACCACTTTCATACATTCTTTCTTGTAGATGCTCAAGATTTAAGGAGGTACTTCTTTTCACATACCACTCAAAATCATACCAGTCACGACCTTTAACTCTTGTTTTCCATTTTCTACATAAAACAGCATGCATTTTTCCTTTTGTTACAGAATATGCTAAAATAGCAATTTTCTATACAATTACAGTATCTTTATTTAAATATATCTCTTAAAATAAATAATTAACATTAAAGTCCATAATCAGCGACCTTCATATCGTATAATGAAAGTACAAAAACCAAAACATATTGCAACATGGGGTTTTAATCCGGTAACTCGTGTAGTGAAATCTAAGAAAAAATACTCCCGTAATAAATCTAATAGAGAATATCATACTTAATATTCCTCCCCTGTGTACCTTCGACCTGAGATAAACATCCGTATTTTACAAGCTCTTGTATATCTCTTTTTGCAGTTGCGAGTGAAGTCTTTGTCATAGCAACATATTTTTTCGTTGTAAGTCCACCTTGAAACTCGCCTTTATTGTATTCTAATAGTTTATTAAGAACTTTAAGTTGGCGTTGATTTAAAGAGATATGTCGAAGTTTATCCCAGAACTTAGTTTTACTCATAATCTTATTTATAGAGTCGAGTGTCTCTTGCAGTGAATCGTTATATCTATCCAAATACCATCCTATCCAAGGTGTAAAGTCTAGCTTAGGGTTTTCTAATAGGTTTTGGCTCATTTCTAAATTGTTATAATAATTTTTTCTATCTTTCGCAATAGCCGTTGATATAGAAAAATACTTATACTCTAGTCCAAAGCTATTCGATACTATGTAGTCACTTATCGTTCTCGCAATCCTTCCATTACCGTCATCATATGGATGTATGGTAACAAACCATAAGTGAGCAATTGCACTTTTTATATAAATATCATCTTCACTTGTGTTTATGTACTCTAGTAAAGAGTTTATATCTTCATCTATTCTTTGATGTGGTAAACCCATATAGTGCAGTTTTTCTTTCCCTATGGGTCCAGATACAATTTGCATATCATCATAATCTCGAAATTCTCCTAGTTTTACTTCTGTAAACTTACTCGGTGTATGAGATAGTAAAGCAATATGCCATTTATGAATACGACTTAAATTCAAAGGTGTAGTATTTACTATAGTGTCTAGAAGAATATCAGCAAGAGCATCGGTATGATAAGTTGATTTGTCATGCTCTGTGTTAAATGTTGTATCTAGCTTTTTTCTTATAGAAGATCGCACACTCTCTCTGGATAATGTCTCCCCCTCAATTGCAGATGTAGAAATTATTTCACTGGTAAAGAGATCAATTTTAATACTATCTTGGACCTCTTCATCTAGTAGAGTGATTAGTGCTTTTACTTGACCTATACTATGAGCTATTTGTGTTATTTTTGGAATGAGTTCTTGTAAGTTAAAATTAAATCTAGGATAATCTAAATGTTGCCAAATCCACTTCTTTGCAGTTTTCATAAACACCTCATGAGCTAATTAATTATATAATCGTATCATTATGTGAGCTATTTGTCAATTGCTAATAGCTCATCCATCGCTTTATGCTAGAGTATAATCTAAAAAAAGGTTTTAGTATCAACAAGTGCTTCTAAACTATCTTTCGTTTTCAATCCTTTCAAGTAACTTCTCAGAGCTTTCATCGTTTGAGTTTTTTGTA
>JAYEGN010000102.1:0-2901 GCA_034659115.1 Campylobacterota bacterium | reverse complement strand
TTGATGATGCGATGCTTGTGTGGGGTCAAAATGGTGAAGCATTAAGACCAGAACAGGGTTATCCTCTAAGACTTCTTCTTCCAGGTTGGGAAGGAAACTTATGTGTTAAGTGGTTAAAAAGACTTGAATTTTCTGATGAGCCATGGTATGCAAAAGAGGAAACTTCTAAATATACTGCTCTTCAACCAACAGGAAAAGCTGTACAACACTTCTATGCAAATGAGGTAAACTCAACTGTTGTTTCTCCATCTCCGGAAAAACCTTGGAAGGATGTAAAAGAGGGTGATATTATCGAGATAGAAGGACTTGCGTGGTCTGGAATGGGTACAATCACTACTGTTGACATCTCATTTGATGGTGGAAACAACTATGTTGAAGCAAATCTCAAAGGTCTTGTTCTTCCAAAATGTTGGACTAGATGGTCTTACATGTATAAGATACCAAAAGGTTTCAAAAACAAAGATGGAAAACAGATTATTTTAACTTCTAGAGCTATGGATGATGCAGGGTTTATTCAACCTACTGTTGATCAAGAAGTATTTGGTAACGGTGTTAAAAAAGAGAACTACGGTAAAGATAAGAACAAGGGTATGGGTGTTGAGTCTGTGTATCACAGAAATGCCGTTGAGTCTTGGGAAGTAAGTGAAAATGGGGAGGTAAATCATGTTCAAATTAGAACAGTATAAGGTATTAGCAGCTTCTTTATTAACAGCTTCAGTATTAGCGACTGCTGCACAAGCAAGTGATGCAGCATATAACGGTCTTTGGAATGCAAAAGAAGATATAAGTGGTGGTGTTTACTACCCAATCCAAGATGGGCAAACTGGACCATATAAAGTAAATAAGCAAGTTTACAAAGATTCAGATATCACTAAAGGCGAAGATGGACTAAATGCAAGCTATAACAATGGTAGAGTTCCAACAGCTAATGAGCTAAAAGCTTGGGATAAAGATATCGATGGTCTCAACAGAGGTCTTCCTGAGGGCTCTGGATATGTTGATGAGGGTGAAATTTTATATGAAACTCAATGTATGATGTGTCACGGTGACTTCGGTTCTGGTGGTGGAGGGTATCCTGCACTTTCAGCTGGTAACGCTAAAGAGATGAAAAGAACTCTTAAAAACAACAGATGGTTAGATCCAACTGCCGAGGGTCCAGCAAGAGTATTTGGTTCATACTGGCCTGTTGCTAGTACTATGTGGTGGTATATCAGAGATGCGATGCCTCACACAAAATCAAAAACTTTAACTGACGATGAAGTCTATTCACTAACTGCATATATGCTTTATATCAATGGTATGAAAGTAGATGGCGAGATTGTTAATGAAACATTTAAACTAGATAAGGCTAAGTTCTTAAAGATAGAGATGCCAAATAGAAATGGATTTGTTCCTGATATTGATGGAGTTGATGGTATTGAAAATGTAAGAGAGTTTTACAAAAATCCAGATAACTATGGTGCTATTAGACTAAAAGATGAGTCAGATAGATGTATGAGTAACTGTCAGCAAACTGATAGAATCGCAAGAGTTGATGGTGGAATCACTGACTTCAACCCTCCTATGTCTGTTAAAAGAGACCTACCTCCTAAGAAAGAGGATGCTGCACATAAAGTAAGTTTTGATGCCAAAGCTGCTTACGAAGCTAGTTGTACGATGTGTCACGCAACTGGTGTTGCTCCAGCAGCTGGAGACAAGGCTGGATGGGCTCCATTTATGGAAAAAGGACTTGATAAAGTTTATAAAAATGGTTTAGATGGTACAGAGATGGGTATGCCTGCTAAAGGTGGTGCATCTCTAAGTGACGCTGAATTTAAACTAGTTGTTGATTATATATTAAAATTTAAATAAGGGGAGATAGATGAATAGAAGAGATTTTTTAACTTTTGCAGGTAGTGCTATTGCACTCTCTGTAATTCCGATGAATTTAAGTGCTCAAGATTATAGAAAGTCTAAGCCCTCAGTATGGACAGCGCATACAATTGATGATGCTACAAAAGCTCTATACAATGTAAAAGATGTAGCAGTTAGTGATGAGATAAAACTTACTGTACCAAAGATAAACTCAAGTGGTGGAGCTGTTCCTGTTAAGTTTAGCACAACTCTTGATGCAAAAACTATTGCTCTATTTCAAGATGCAAATCCTGAAAGTGCTGTTGCTGTTTATGAAGTAAACAAATACGATCTAAAAAAGTATGAAGCAAAGATTAAGATGGGTAAAAGTGGTACTATCATGGTTCTAGTTGAAACAACTGATGGAAAAATCTATATGACCAAGACTACAACTGAGGTTGCAGCTGGTGGATGTGAAGGATAGGTAAGAGATGGCAAAAAGTAAAATAACAGCTATAAAAGTTAAAATAAAAAACGGTGTAGCTACAGCAAAAATGGTATTTAGTCATCCTATGATGACTTATAACCAAGCTAAGACAAAAACAGGAAATAGTGATGATGCGAATTTTATCACACATATTACTGGAAAAGTTGGCGATGAAGTAGTGCTTGATGTATCTACAAGTCAGTTTTTCTCTAAAAACCCTATTTTTAAATTTCAGTTTAAGTGTGATAGCTTTAAGATTGGTAAAAAACTAATGGGTAGAGATATAGATAATGGTGTAGTGAGAAAGGACTCAGAGAAAGGTGATCTTCTTACAATTACAGCAACAGATAGAAAGGGTAATACTTATACGAAATCTGCAGAGCTTGCATCAAGAAAAGGAAAATAGATGAAAAATATAATTATTTCAATCATAGCTTTAGCATCAATATCTTTGTTTAGTGGATGTAATCAAAGCTCTCCTGCTCCAGAAGCACAAGCAAAAAAGGCCAAAAAAGAGCAAAGAGATGTTAGAATCTTCTCTGCTGATAACAGTGGCGGTAAGATAACGACAGAGAGTATAG
>JAYEGN010000101.1:0-2915 GCA_034659115.1 Campylobacterota bacterium | reverse complement strand
AGATAGTTCTAAAAGATAAGACTATCTCTCTTAAAGACAATGCAGGTGGCATACCACAAGATGTTATTAATAGAGTATTTGAACCTTATTTTACTACTAAAGAGCAAGGTAAGGGAACTGGTATGGGGCTTTATATGTCAAAGATGATTATAGAGGACAATATGGGTGGTGTTTTACATGTAAACAATGAGGGAGATGGTGCTAGGTTTACTATTGATCTCAGTGAACAACCAAAGATTATGGGGGGGGGTTCTATAGATGAATAAACTACAAAAACTCCCAATAGGGATACAAACATTTAGCGAAATACGAGAAGATAATTATGTCTATGTAGATAAAACAGGTATCGCTTATGAGATGCTTGAGAGCTATAAATATGTATTTCTAAGCCGCCCTAGAAGATTTGGTAAGTCTCTGTTCCTTGATACTTTGCGAAATATATTTGAAGCGAAAAAAGAGTACTTTAAAGGTCTTGCTATAGAGGACAGATGGGATTGGAGTGTGAGTTATCCTGTGATAAATATCTCTTTTGCAGAGGGAAAGATAAAATCTATAAAAGACATTGAAGATAAATTTGAAGAAATCTTTTTATTTAATCAAAAAAAGCTAGATATAACTTGTCAGTATAAAGCAAGTGATAGAAGATGTTTTAGTGAGCTTATACGAAAAGCAAATGAAAAATACAAGCAAAAAGTAGTTATCCTCATAGATGAATACGATAAACCAATCTTAGACAATATCACAAACCCTGAAGTAGCAAAAGAGATAAGAGATGCTCTTGTAAACTTTTATAGCGTTATAAAAGGGAGTGATGAGTTTTTACGATTTGCATTTTTGACAGGTGTTAGCAAGTTTACAAAAACATCTATATTTAGTGGACTAAATAATATAGAAGATATATCATTAAGTAGAGATTTCTCAGATATATGTGGATACACCCAAAGAGATATAGAAACTACATTTAAACCATATTTACAAGATGTAGATATGGATAAATTAAAAGAGTGGTACAACGGCTATAACTTTCTAGGTAGTGATATGTACAACCCATTTGATATATTGAAGTTTATACGAAGTCATTTTGTTTTTGATAATTATTGGTTTGAGAGTGGTACACCAACATTTTTGATGGAGCTTATAAAAATCAATAACTATTTTTTACCAAACCTTACAAATCTAAAAGTAGATGAAAAACTTCTAAATAGTTTTGATATAGAAAATCTTGATCTTGAAGTTATACTCTATCAAGCTGGATATTTGACTATTGAAAAAGTGATACAAGATGAAGATGGAGATATTATCTATACTTTAAAAATACCAAACAAAGAGGTGAAGGCATCTTTAAACAAATATATCATCTCTTCTATTTATAAAGACAATACATTAAATGCTAAGCCACTAAGTCGTGCTTTAAGAGAAAAGAATTTAGATGATTTTAGAGATGCCCTAAAATCTATCTTCGCCTCAATCCCATACAACAACTACACCAAAAATGATATGCAAACTCACGAGGGTTTTTATGCAAGTGTTATATATGTATATTTACAATCATTGGGGCTAGATATAGTAGGGGAAGATGTAACAAACAAGGGTAGAATAGATTTAACCATAAAGATGGAACAAGCTATCTATATCATAGAGTTTAAAGTAGGAGATGGTAACGCATTACAACAGATAAAAGATAAAAACTACTCACAAAAGTATCTAAAAGATGATAAAGATATATATCTAGTTGGTATAAACTTTGATGAGGGTGAAAAAAATATAAGTGGTTTTGAGTGGGAAAAACTATGCAGTTAAATTTAAAAAAATGGACATCCATATGACAAAGACAATCATACTACTCTTACTGCTTACAGGCACTCTCTTTGCCAATAGCACTCAAAAAGTTTCACTGCAACTTCACTGGAAACATCAGTTTGAGTTTGCTGGGTATTATATGGCAAAGGAGAGAGGTTTTTATGAAGATGTCGGCTTAGATGTAGATATAAAAGAGTTTGATTTCGGTATTGACATTGCCGATGATGTGCATCAAGGTAAAAGTACATTTGGATTAAGTTACGCCTCTGTTGTTTTAGAAAAATCAAAGGGAAAAGATATTGTACTGCTCAGTGCAATCTTACAGGTATCTCCTCATATACTTGTAAGTTTAAAATCTTCGCCTATAAAATCCATAAAAGATTTCAAAGATAAAAGAATTATGATTAACAAAAGTGCCTCACATAGCGCCTCATTTATCTCTATGTTACAGGCAAATGGTATCTCTTTAAGTGATATGGAGCCCTTAGAAGAGAGCTTTAATATTAATGATCTTATAGATGGCAAGACTGATATATTTACAGCATTTACATCTAATGAAATCTATGTTTTAGAGAAGAGAAACATAGAGCATAGAGTATGGGATCCCAAAGATTATGGGTTTGAGTTTTATGATGGGATTTTATTTACCTCAAATGATATGATGAAAAATAACTCCCTTATGGTTGATAATTTCACAAAGGCCTCTCTTAAAGGATGGAAATACGCTTATGAACATATAGACGAAACTGTTGATCTCATACTAAAAAAATACAATACGCAAAATAAAACGAGAGATGCTCTACTCTATGAAGCAAACGCACTAAAAAAACTTACCTATTATAAAAATACAGAGATAGGAGAGATAGATAAAATAAGATACAGAGAATTATAGATATTTATGCACTGTTGGGCTTAATGCAAAAGAAGATAGATCTTGATAGCTTTATACATACACCTGATGCTAGCAATGAGATTTTAAACTACAAGCAGAGAGCCTATTTAAAAGAGAAAAAAAGAGTCACTGTATGTATTGATCCCAACTGGATGCCCTATGAAAAATTTGATGAAAATAGAGAGCATGTTGGTATGAGTGCTGATTATTTTAAACTTTTTCA